>NZ_DLLH01000056.1:0-12587 GCF_002476655.1 Treponema sp. UBA7567 | reverse complement strand
TTGCGTTGCAAACTTTCTTATAATCTGTTGTTTCTTACTTTGTTGCGAAGCAACTTAAAAAGTCAATCCTAAGACTGAAGTTTTAATATTGACTTTTTATAGGAGAAAAATAATGCATTTTGGCTTTATTGATGTAGTTTTTTTTATAATAGTTTTATTTTTTGCGATAGCTGCTTGTGCAAAAGGTTTTTTAAAGGAATTGTTCGGAAAACTTGCTCTTGTTGCTGGAATTCTTGTCGCCGTGTTTTTTTGCGGCAGTTTAAGTCCTTTTCTTGAAAAAATAATAAAAATAAAGAGCGTTTGTCTTGTTATTTCATTTATACTTTTGTTTATAGTTGTTTTTTTATTCGTAAAAATTTTGCAGACGGTTATTGCAGGAATTTTTAAAGGTGAAATCTTAAAAAGTCTTGATAAAATTTTGGGATTTGCTATTGGAATGGCCGAAGGACTTGTAATTGTCAGCGCAATTGTAATCGTGTTAAAAGCTCAGCCGTGGTTTTCTACTGATTTTATTGATAGTACATTTTTTTGGACATATTTTTCACCAATTCTTGCAAAACCAATTGTAACTTTGGGAGCGGTTTTTGTCTAATGTTTGAAAATCTTCTGTATCAGGACGCGGCCTCTCTTTTGATGCTCGATATAAAAAACAAAACACTTCCTTCTTCGATTTTGCTTTCTGGTCCTCAATCTTCCGGAAAACTGACATGTGCGCTTGAGCTTGCAAGAATTCTTTCTTGTACAGAACATTTGCCAGAAAAAAAAGGAAACTGGCTTTGCAACTGTCCTTCCTGCCGAAAGCAAAAAGAACTTGCCGGAACAAATATCATTTTGGCGGGTCCTCGTGACTGTTCCCTGGAAATTCTTGCTGCCACAAGAACTCTTTTGGACGCTGGAGCAAATAATTATTCACATTTGCCTGCTGCCCGTTACCTTTATATTCGTTCCGTTCGGAAGCTTGTTTTGCGTTTTAGCCCTGTATTGTGGGAAGGCGATGACAAGCTTTCAAAGCTTTCGCCGCTTGTAGAAGAAATAAACGAACAGCTTGAACGCCTTAACCCTGAATTTCCTGTTCCTGCGAATGAAGAGCTTGAAGAAATTACAAAAAAAGTTCTTCAGTCTGCGCAAAAACTGGAATCAATTTTTATGTACGATTCTCTTCCTATTGACCATATCAGAAAGGCTGCTTTTTGGACAAGAATGAAATCTAATGACGGAAAAAAAGTTCTTATTATAGAAAATGCGGACAAAATGAACGAAAGTTGTAGGAATGCGCTTTTAAAAATTCTTGAAGAACCGCCGGAAGATGCTGTATTCATTCTTACGACTGCGAGCCGTGGAGCCGTAATGCCGACTATTCTTTCGAGGGTTCGCACTTACAGTTTTGTCGAACGTACTCAAAATCAGCAGCGCGAAGTAATTGAAAGGGTTTTTCATGACAGCGCTGACAAGGGAAACGGGCAAATTCAAGAATATTTACAGACTTTTTTGCCAGTTTCTCCCAAAGATATAAAATCAACGGCGGATTTTTTTTATAACGGAATTAGGGAAAATAAACTTATTCAAATTAGCGAAATCGTAAAAAAATGCGAAGATTTTGAGCCGCGCACAATGTTCAAAATTTTTTTGCAGGGAATTCTTGAATCTCAAAAAAATCCGGTTGAAAAAAATGAGAATTCTGGACGAAACGCAGAAGTCGAAATAAAAAACATTCAGGCTGTAAGGCAGTGTTTTAACAATGTTTCTGTTTATAATCAAAAACCAGTTGCAGCATTGGAAAAACTTTACAGGGATTTGGCGGGAATCAGAAAGGCGAATCTGTTTTAAAACTGTCTGAACAAAAATTACGGATTGGATTATGGAGGAGGCATGATAAAAATTGCATCTTTGTAATTTTTATAACCATATTTTGCTCAAAGCGTTGCTTTCTCAAACTGTGGTTCTCGCCATCCGTGGCTAGCCGTTAACGCGGAGTTTTATTGGAGGATTTATGCAGGAATTTTCAAATCGCGTATATGAAAAGCTTTCAAAATTGTCTCCAGGGCAGATTGAGCTTTTTTTTAACGAAATAAAAAATCAAAACGAAGTTTTTCAGTCAATTTTTCAATCTCTTTCTACTGGACTTGTAAGCGTAGAAAAAAACTGGAAAGTTACTCAGATAAATAAAGCTGCTGAACGCTATCTGCCTTTAAAATCTTCTCCAGAAGAAAACCGGAATCAAAAATTTTACGATTTTATTGATGATGAAGAAATTTGTAAATTTTTAAAAGGCTGCGATGAAAATAACTGCACAAATTTGAGCGAAGAATACACGGTTTCTACGCCTGGCGGTTCTGTAAGATTTATTGAAATTTCTGTAATTCCACTTGTTCAAAATAACGAAATCTCCGGCAGCATAATAATGATTGAAGATGTAACTCAAAAGCGTAGTCAGGAAGTTTTGCTTCATCGAATGGAAACCATGGCCGGTCTTACAAACATTGCTGCAAGCGTTGCTCACGAAATAAAAAATCCGCTTGGAGCAATAAGCATTCATATTCAACTCTTGCAAAAGGCGATCAGAAAAAAGCGGGAAGGCGATGGAATGTTGCCAGATCCGAAGTTTACAGAGAATTATCTTGAAGTTGTAAACCAGGAAATTGACCGTTTGAACAAGATTGTTGTTGATTTTTTAATGGCAGTTCGTCCTGTTTCTGCAAATTTTTCGCTCGTAAAGGTAAATGCTCTGTTAACAGATTTTATTGGTTTTATAACGCCTGAATTTAACGAAAAAAAAATCAAGGTTGAATCTGAACTTTGCAAAGAAGATCCAAAGCTTTTAATTGATGAAAAACTTTTTAGAGAAGTGCTGGTAAATATTGCTCAAAACGCGCTTGCTGCAATCGAAGATCGGTTCCACGCAAGCATAAAGGCAAACGCTTTTGAAGAAGTGTTTTTTGGAAAAATTCTTATAAAAACAGAAGCAAAAGATGATAGATTTATTTTGAAAATTTCGGACAACGGCACGGGAATGAGCGAAGAAGTAAAATCCCGAATTTTTGAGCCTTATTACACGACAAAAGCAAACGGCACTGGTTTGGGAATGGCAATGTCCTATAAAATCATAAAAGAATTTTCTGGAGATATTAGCGTTGATTCGGTTTTGGGCGAAGGTTCTGAATTTACAATTACGATTCCAATTCCGCAGACGCAGAAAAAACTTTTGACTCACGATGAGGAGGGCAGATGAAATTTACACTTTTGGTAATTGATGATGAAAAAAATATCCGTGAAGGACTTGCTGCCGACTTTGAAATGGACGGCTATGATGTAAAAATTGCCGCAAACGGCGATGAAGGTCTGGAATTTCTTTCAAAAGGCGATATTGACCTTGTAATTACAGATTTGAGAATGCCTGGAACAAGCGGAGAGGATGTCTTAAAAAAAGTGACACGCGAAATGCCGGGAATTCCTGTAATTGTTTTAACAGGCCACGGTTCAATTGATGCTGCCGTATCCGCAATGCAAAACGGTGCGTACGATTTTTTGACAAAGCCTCTCAATCTTGAGCATTTGGAACTTGTTGTAAAGCGGGCGCTCAAGGGCAGGGAGCTTAGCTTGCAGCATCAGGAGCTTTTATCCGAAGTTAAGTCAAAATCGTCAGACAATATGGTTGGAAAAAGTCCTTCCCTTCAAAAAGTAAACAATCTTATAAACAAGGTTGCAGATTCAAAGATAAGCATATTGATAACGGGGGAAAGCGGCGTTGGAAAAGAAGTTGTTGCGGATGCAATTCAGCAAAAATCTTCAAGACGGGACAAGCCTTTTATAAAAGTGCATTGTGCGGCTTTAAGCGAGTCTTTGCTCGAAAGCGAACTTTTTGGTCATGAAAAAGGCGCTTTTACTGGCGCTGAAACTCTGCATAAAGGCAAATTTGAGCTTGCTGACGGCGGAACAATTTTTTTGGACGAAATCGGCGAAATAAATCCAGGAGTTCAAGTTAAGCTTTTAAGAGTTTTGCAGGAAAAAAAGTTTGAACGCGTTGGCGGAGAAAAAACGATTGAGGTCGATGTCCGTGTAATTTCTGCCACAAACAAAAAACTCGAAGATGAGGTAAAACAAAAACATTTCCGCGAAGATCTTTATTTTCGCCTTAAGGGAATTGAAATTACGGTGCCGCCATTGCGTGAGCGAAAAGACGATATTCCGCTTTTGCTAAACAATTTTCTTTCAAAATACAACAAGGAAAACAACAAGAATATAAAAGGCTTTTCTAATTCTGCAAAAAATATTCTTTTCAATTATGATTGGCCTGGAAACGTGCGTGAACTTCAACATTGCGTGGAAAGTGCCGTCGTTATGGCGAGCGGAGATGAAATTCAGGCGGAAGACCTGACGATTCAACTGGAAAACAAAAAAAACAGTTCGGGAATTCTTGTGCCTTATGGAATTAGCCTTGAAGATGCCGAAAAAATGATTATTCTTGAAAATCTTGAATTGAACAACGGAAACAAAACAAAGACAGCGGATATTTTAAAAATCGGAAGAAAAACTCTTCACCGCAAGCTGAACGAATACGGCTTTGCGGCAAGTTCCGAGCCGGAAGAAGAATAACTTTTATCATATTAAAATGAAAAACTGCTTTTTGCGTTGTTTTTTAGTTTTTTAAGTTTTTTGCTAAAATCTTGGAAAACCACTCTTCGAGAATTTTCCAGTTTGAGAGAATCTGTTCTGTTTTTTCTTTTGTAATTTTTCTCATAATTTCATTGTCGGCATTTTTATCAGGATGAAACCGTATAAGTTTTTTTCTAAACTGCTTTTTTGCGTCTTCTAAAGACATTTCGTCTGTTATGCCGATTATTGCCGCGGCTTTTTGAATTTCTGTTCCTGCGTTTTTTAGTAAAATTTTATTTTTAAGCGGATTTTTCTCATAAGGCTTTTTTTTATTCTTCCCTTGAATTGAATCTATGCATATTTTTTTTTCTCTTTCTTCTTCATAAGATTTTTGTTCTATATTCAGAGAGGAATGTTCTTTTTCGTAAAAAAAATTGCCGGATTCAATCGCTTCGCTGAGCAGTTCTCCCAGTTTATCATACATAGAATCCGGCATTTTTCGTATTTCCTTTTGCTTTATTTTTTTAGATAATTGTTCCGGCAGGAATTACAGTGCCTTTTCTGATTACGACAATGCCGTCCGCAGAGTAGAAAAGTCCATGGTCGCCATCTTCATATTTTTTGCCGCTTATGTTAATCTGGCAGTTGTCGCCGATTGCCGCATTTTTGTCGATGATTGTGCTTGCAATTTGGCAGTTTTTGCCGATTCCAATGTTTGGTTTTCCGATTTCTTCATTCTTCTTTTTTGTGTCTTCTGTTTCGTAGAAGTCTGAACCCATCGTAATTACGCCATTTAACTCACTGCCGTTTTCGATTACAGAACGAACTCCGATTACAGAGTGCTTGAGCTTTGCTTTTGTAATTACACATCCTTCTGAAGTCAAAGAATTTTCAATTTCTGCGCCGTTGATTTTTGATGGCGGAAGGTTTCTCATGTGAGTGTAAATTGGCTCTTCAACGTCATAAAGGTTGAAAGCAGGATTGTATTCTGTCAAATCGAGAGTTGCATTGTAGAAACTTCTAATTGTTCCAATATCTTCCCAATAACCGTCAAAAATATAAGAATTTACCTTTTTTGTTTTGATTGATTTTGGAATGATTTCTTTTCCGAAGTCCGTATAGCTGTTGTCCAAGGCTTCTTCCATTGTCTTTGCATTGAAAATGTAAATTCCCATAGAAGCGAGATATTCTTTTTCAGGAGGAAGGTCGCCGCGTGCATTCTGAGGAATTTTCCAGTCAGAAATATCTAAATCTTTTGCAGGCTTTTCTTGAAATGCCGTAATCTTGTTTTTTGAGTCGATTTTCATAATTCCAAAGCCAGAAGCATCCTGGCGGTTTACTGCTGTTGTAGCAATAGTGATGTCAGCTCCGCTTTGAATATGGCTGTCCATAAAGGCTTTTAAATTCATTCTATAAAGCTGGTCGCCTGAAAGAATTATGTAATGCGTAGGATTAGCTGATTTAAAGTGAATCATATTTTTGCGTACAGCATCTGCTGTTCCTTCAAACCAGCCAGAATTTTCTAGTGTTTGTTCAGCTGCAAGAATTTCTACAAATCCGCCAGAAAAATTATCGAAATTGTATGTTCTTGTAATGTGATGGTGTAAAGATGCGCTGTTAAACTGAGTAAGCAGATAAATTTTTCTGTAACCTGAATTGATGCAGTTGGAAATTGGAATGTCAACGATTCTGTATTTTCCGCCAAAAGGTACTGCTGGTTTTGAACGCTCCTTTGTGAGAGGGTAAAGTCGGGTTCCTTTTCCACCTCCAAGAATAATTGCAATTACCCTTGTTTTTTCTGTTGTGTTTTTTGTGCTCATAAGTGACTCCCATATTTCGCTGCAACATTCATTGCATTTTTTTTAATATATTTAATTATAAATCTAGTTTTTTCAGTTTTCAAACAAATTTGAATCAGGATTTTATTATTGCCTGTTTATTTATGTTCATCACTTTTTTTAGCATCAGTTTTTTCGGTTTTATCCGTTGAATCATCATTTTTTTTAGAATCAAAATTATCCGGATTATCCAAAAGTTCCTTAAATTTGTTTTGCGGCATAGGTTTTGCATAGAAATAGCCTTGAACAATGTCGCAGCCCATTTTTTTTAACAGAGCAGACTGTTTTGCATCTTCAACACCTTCTGCAACTGTCGCCATATCCAGATTTTTTGCCATGTTTATGACAGAATTTATAATTATGTGTTCTTTTTCCGTATTTTGCGTATTTAAGAATTCTTTGTCGAGCTTGATTACATTTGCCGGCAAATCTTTTAAAAGACTGAGAGAGGAAAATCCAGAACCAAAATCATCGACAGAAATAGAAAATCCTGCGTTTTTAATTTCGTTCATAGCTTTTAAAAGACGTTCTTTATTGTCCATCATCAGGCTTTCTGTAAGTTCAATTTCGATTTTTGAAGGCGCGATTTCGTATTTTGAAGCAATATTGTGGTAAATTTTTGCGACATCTGGATTATAAAGCTGGACTCTAGAAAGGTTGCAGCTAATTGTGAGAGGCTGTTTTTCTTTTTTATCTTTTTGAGATTTGTTCCAGCGGTCAAGAAACTGGCATACGTTTTCAAAAACGAGCAAATCGATTTTTTCAATAAAACCGTTTTTTTCAAACATCGGAACAAAATATGAAGGTGTCAAAAGTCCTCTTTTTTTGTGATTCCAGCGGACAAGAGCTTCTGCGCCGATTATTTTTTCTGTATTGAAAAGGAATTTAGGCTGGTAGTAAACGACAAATTCGTTTTCCTTAAAAGCTCTTTCCATGTCAAAAATTATATCTTTTTCAAGCTGGCTGTTAATTTCCATTTGGGAAGTAAAAACGCATATTCGCTTTGGATTCAGGCTTGATTTTCCGAGTTTTCTTGCAGTCTGCGCCTTGTCCAAAATCATCAGTGGTTCTTCGTTTGGATCTTTTATTTCGTAAACGCCGACTGAAAATTCAATTTTAAAATGCTGAGGCAAAAGTTTTTTGATTTTGCCGTTTACAGTCGTCATTGTTACGATTATGTCTTCGAGAACTGGAAGAACTGTCGACTTAATGAGGAACGCAAAGTTGTCGTTGTAGTTTCTGCACAGAAGCGAGCCTTTTGGAGCGGTTTTGCNNAAGTGAACCAAGCTCCGACAAAAGCTTATTTCCGTTGTCTTGACCGAAAACCTGAGTTATGTAACGGAATGAATTGATGTCGAGCGACACGAGAGAATACTGGACATTTTTTGCTCTTTTTAGAGTTTTTTTTACCTCGGCAAGAAACTTCTTTGTAGTTAAAAGTCCTGTAAGGTCGTCTCTAAAAAGACTTTTTTTTAACCATCTGACAGCAAAAATAAGTGCTGCTGTCAAAATTAACAATATAGTTATAAAAATTGATATAAAAATTTTATTCACGGTAAACCAACTGTTTTTAAGCAAAACTCAAGCCACAAAATACAAAAATAATTATAACATTTTTTCTTTAATTATTCTAAAAAAATTTAACTTAATTTAAAAACAAATTAACAATTTTCTTAACTTTGGACAAACTGGAGTTTTTTGAAAAAAGAATTAGTGCCAAAAAGCGCATTGACCGGTCAGAGTAAAAAAAATGCAGTCAAAATTCAAAATCAAATTGCTAAACTCAAAAAAAATGGTTTCCGATAATAAAAGTGTAGCGTATTTTTTTGCGTTTTTGGGAGCGAATATGATTAGAGGTTGGTACATTGGTTCGAGCGGAATGAATGCACAGCAGAACAGGCTGGATGCTATTTCTAATAATCTGGCAAACGTTGATACTGCTGGTTATAAAAGCGATATTTCTGTAAGCAAGTCTTTTCCGGAACTTCTTTTAAGACGAACTCAGGCGGACGGTGTTTATAAAACTTCCGTAGGCTCGGCAGACGTTGCTCCAATTATTGGAAAACTTGGGCTTGGTGTTGAAACAAACGAAAATTTTACAAAATTTGAACAGGGCTCTTTCCGTTCTACAAATTCTGCTTCTGACATGGCTCTTAGCGGCGAAGGTTTTTTTGCTGTTCAAACTCCAGTTGGCGAACGCTACACAAGAAACGGTAATTTCTTGCTCGGAAAAGAAGGAATTCTTGAAACAAAAGACGGTTATCCTCTTATGGGCGAAAATGGTGCAATTCACGTTGAGGACGATAAATTTACCGTAAACGAAGACGGAATGATTTATTCAAAAGATGGAGAGCTCATTGACCGCATAAAAGTTGTTCGTTTTGACAATGAGCGCTATCTCAAAAAAATGGGAAACAGTTTGTGGTCAAGCAATGATATTTCTGGGGAGGCTTATGTTGCTGAAGGCTTTGAACGTCCAAAAATGATGCAGGGATATATGGAAACAAGCAACGTAAATGTTGTTAATGAAATGGTAAAAATGATTGAAGTAAACCGTGCTTACGAAGCGAGCCAGAAAACAATTCAGAGCGAAGATTCGATGATGTCTACTCTTTGGACAAAAGTCGCTGCTTATCGTTAATTTTAGGAGGGGCAAAAAATGGTAAGAAGTTTGTGGACGGCCGCAACTGGAATGAACGGCCAGCAGTCTAATATCGATGCAATTTCAAACAACCTTTCAAATGTAAACACGACAGGTTTTAAACAGCAGCGTGTTGAATTTGAAGATCTTTTATATCAGAACGTAAAGCTTGCAGGCACTCCTGCAACAGAAGACACTGTAACTCCAGTTGGAATCCAGCAGGGTAGCGGTGTAAAAGTTGCCGCAACACAGAGAATTTTCAGCCAGGGATCTTTGCAAAACACTGGAGTTGATACGGACATTGCTGTTGTAGGCGACGGTTTTTTCCGTGTTCAGCAGTATGATGGAAGTTTTGCCTATACCCGCGACGGTTCTTTTAAGGTTGATATGAACGGTCAGCTTGTAAATTCAAACGGTTTGCGCGTTATGCCGGAAGTTATTTTACCAGAAGGTTATGATATTCACTCTCTTGCCGTTACAGATGACGGTCGTGTAAGCGTAAAAATTTTTGGCCAGAATGACCCGATAGACGTAGCTCAGCTTGAAATTTACCGTTTTCCAAACAATGCCGGCCTTGAAGCCGCTGGAGACAACCTTTACAAGGTGACAAACGCTTCTGGAGAGGCTGTTGCAGGTCGTCCGGGATATGACGGTTTTGGCGTTACAAAACATAAATTTGTCGAAATGTCGAATGTTTCTGTTGTAAACGAAATGGTTCAGATGATTGTAGCCCAGCGCGCTTACGAGTTTAACTCAAAGGCTATTCAGACAACGGATTCAATGCTCAGCACGGCAGTAAATCTTAAACGATAGTTTTTTAAGGTGAATTAAAATGATGACGGTCGGTGGAATCAGTTCAATAACAAACGGACAGGGCGCTTTTCAAGGTTCAAAAATCAATGCCGAAAAAGGAAAGTTTGAAGAGCTTGTGCGTTCAGTTTACGGAGAATCTTCTTCAATCGGAAAATCAGTTTCTTCCAGCCAGGTTTTGCCAGAAGGAAGACTGAATGGCGATTATGGAACTGGTTTTGCCAGAACTTTTTATTCCGTTGCCGACAAAAATTCTCAGCCTGTCGGAGCCGCCGCAAATCAGGCAAATCCAAACGTAAAAACTCAAGCTATTGACCGTACTTCAAAGCTCTACGAAAAATCTCTCGAACTTGAATCGTATTTTGTAAAAATGATGGTGAGCCAGATGCGCAAAACCGTCGTAAAAGCCAGTGGCGAAAGCGATTTTGCTTCAAAAATGTACGAAGACATGCTTTTTGACGAGTATTCAACTTCAATGACAAAAAATGCCGGATTCGGACTTGCTGATCAGATTTACCTTCAGCTTGCCAAAAATCCGGTTAGCGTAGAAGCATAATTTTTACTTTGCGCCGTATAAACTGTAGTAAGAATCCATTTCTTTTTTAATTTCGTCGGTAATTATTTTTTTGTCGCCTTCAGTGTAAAGGTATTCGATTACATCGTTCATAGAAACGATTGCGCGTGCAGGAAAGCCGTACTTTTCAGAAATTACTTCAAGAGCGGCCTTGTCTGAGTCAGGAGCTTTTTCCATGCGGTTGAGAGAAACAATTTCGCCGACAATTTTAATTCCGCCAGTAACTGTTTCCTGAGATTTGATTTTTGGATAAGTTTCTTCGATTGATTTTCCAGAAGTTGTAACATCTTCAATAATGACAACTCTGTCGCCGTCATTTATTTTGTAACCCAAAAGGCTTCCTTTGTCAGCGCCATGGTCTTTTTCTTCCTTGCGGTCAGAGCAATATTTAATTTCTTTTCCATAGAGATCCGAATAGGCAAGGGCTGTGACTACAGCGAGCGGAATTCCTTTGTAAGCCGGTCCAAAAAATACGTCAAAATCATCTCCAAAATTGTCATGAACGGCTTTCGCGTAAAACTCTCCAAGTCGTTTGAGCTGTCCGCCAGTAACATAGGCGCCGGCATTCATAAAAAACGGAGATTTGCGTCCAGACTTTAGGGTAAACGAGCCGAATTTAAGCGCATTGCATTCAACCATAAAATCTATAAATTCTTTTTTGTAATCTTCCATAAAAAACTCCTGTTGATTAGTTCCTGTATTTTAACGCAGATTAAAGCAGATTGAAAAGGCATTTTTAATTTGCCGGGCATCGGGTTCCGCAAAAAATCGCTCCATTGCTTCGCAACGGCTTCGCCGCCCCTCCCATCTCTGGTGCAAAAATTACAGGCTTTCAGGACCAAAACCGTCCGGAAGAAAGTCATTCAGTTTTTTTTCTGTAAAATTTCCTTTATCGTCTGAGCACAAAACTGTTAAATCCGGGGCAAATTCGTACATAAATTGGCGGCAAAGTCCGCATGGAGTGCAAAATTGGTCTGAAGAGCCTGAGATTGCGATTTTAGAAAAACTTTTTTTTCCTTCGCTTATTGCCTTTGACATTGCAGTTCTCTCTGCGCAAATTCCGCATGGATACGAAGCGTTTTCTATGTTGCAGCCTGTAAAAATACTTTCATCGCTGCACAAAACTGCTGCGCCGACCCTGTATTTTGAATAAGGCGAATATGAATTTTTTCTTGCATCAAGCGCAATATTAACAAGTTCTTTGTCAGTCATAAATATTATTTTATAAGAAAAAGGCAGATTTGCAATTAAATTTGAAAATCACTAAGTTTTAATTTATTATAGTGTAATATATTTTTTTACAGGCGGTTTTAGATATGAAAAATACAAAAAAGAATTTTTTTTATGGATTTATGATTCTTATTTTTGCCGGAACTGCTTTTTTTTATTCCTGTAAGATTGTTGACGGAGACGAGCTTCGTGCAGAAAACGAAAATTATCTTCAAAAACTTATCGACCAAAAAGAAGACGGCGAAGAACTTGACCTTTCAAAGATAGAAGACGAATTTTCTTTAAAATCTGTAGAAATCAACAAAGCAATAACTTTGAGCGGCGGTGAAACACAATTCGACATGCAAAATATAGACATTACCGTAAATGTGCCAGGCGTGACTTTAAAAAATCTTGCAAATTTAAATAGTGTAATTTTTGGAGAAGGAATCAAAAAAGACGATATTGCATTAGAAAATTGCGACATAAAAACTTCCAATGAAGACGATACAGCCGATGACGGAAATATTGTATAAAAATATAAAAATTGCTATATTCTTCAGTGAGATTAAAAATATTAAGCAAGACTTAAAAAAACTGTGCTTTTTAGGAGAATATCATGGAAAAAACTATCGCATTGATTCCAGGCGACGGAATCGGTCCTGATGTTGTTGCCGAGGCTGTAAAAGTTCTCGACGCTGTTGCAAAAAAATACGGACACAAATGGACTTACAAAAACGTGATTGCAGGAGGAGCCGCAATCGACAAGTTCGGAAAGCCTCTTCCGCAGGATCAGCTTGACATTTGTCTTTCAAGCGACGCGACTTTGCTCGGAGCGGTCGGCGGACCAAAATGGGACAACGTCGCTCCAGAGATTCGCCCGGAAAAAGCCCTTCTCGGACTTCGCGGCGGAATGAAAGTT
>NZ_DLLH01000053.1:0-13252 GCF_002476655.1 Treponema sp. UBA7567 | reverse complement strand
TTATGCTCATTACGAGTCCGATGCAGATCATTGCGGTCCAAAGGGATGAGCCTCCGTAAGACAAAAAAAGCAGGGGAATTCCTGTAATTGGCATAATTCCCATTACCATTCCTACATTTATAATAAAATGAAAGAAAAACATTGCAAGAATTCCTGAAATTATAAAATATCCGAATTCGTTATTTGTTGCTCTCATAATGTAAACCATTCGAATGAGAATTCCAAAATATAAAATGAAAACTGCCATGCAGCCTGCAAAACCAAATTCTTCTGCCAAAATGCTAAAAATAAAGTCCGTGCTCTGTTCTGGCAAAAAACGGTAATGGCTTTGTGTTCCGCGTAAAAATCCTTGTCCAAATAAGTTTCCTGAGCCAATTGCTATTTTTGACTGAATTATATTCCATCCGGCTCCTCTTGGGTCAGAGTCCGGATCTATAAAAACAATCAATCTTTTTATCTGGTAATCTTTTAGAACCTTTCCTGCAACTTTTGAAAGTATCAGAGCCGCACAGAACATTCCCGCATAATACGCAATCCAGTAAAAATACTTATTTTCAGGAAAGAAAAATTTGCCTGTTACTCCAATCATGCAGATTGCAAGCGACGCAATGATAACAAGAATACTTAGTTTTCCATTTGTAAGGACGCTGATTAGTTTGTAATTTATGTGAGCAATTTCAGTCTGATAAATCGGAAGAACGGTAAAAATTATTGTCAAAAGTCCGCCTGCAAATATAAAAAAAATATAGCGAAGCGGAAGCCCTGCGGCAAAGCACATTATCAAAAAAATCGGAATGTAAACCATTGCAGTTCCAAGGTCTGGCTGCAAAAGAATCAGCCCTGTCGGAAGAAGAAAAATTCCTAGAGAAACAAAAAATCTTCTTCTAGGCGATTCTGATTTTGAATTTGTAAGATATAATGCCAAAAACATAATATAGATGATTTTGCAAAATTCTGAAGGCTGAATTCCAAACGAGGCAAAACCAATCCAGGAGCGTGCGCCATTTACATAGCGTCCAAAAATTCTTGTATAGATTAAAAGAATTGCAAAACCAGCGTAAAGATACGGTACATAGCGAATAACTCTTCTATAATCAGTTATTGCTGTAAAAATCAAAAGAACGATTCCAATTCCAGCCCAGATAATCTGTTTTACATATTCTTTTGAAACTAAAAAGCCCTCAGAATTGATCGCAGATGAATAGATGAACATAATTCCAAGTGAAACTAGAAAAAGTACGCAGATAAAGAGAAAATAATCAAATATCTGAAAAAATCTTGTCTTCATTCTATTATTCCTGTCTGTTCTTTGTCTTTACCAAATATCTAAAACCTAAAGTATCGATTGCCTCATCAAAAGTCTGGTTTGCCAGAATTCCCTGAAAAATGATGTTCGTGCAATACGGAGCCCACCATTCCCAGTCATTTACGGCTTCGACAAGTACAGAGACAACATATTGCTCTTCAACTGGCGCATCGTAAGGGCCGTAAGCGACCATCCAGGAATGCCAGTGGTTTTTTTGAGCGCCGTTAACTTCAGCAGTTCCAGTTTTTCCTGCAAGCTGAAAACGCCTGTTGTTCATAGGATATTGGGCAGTTCCATCGGTAATCATATACCGCATATCTTTTTGAACTTCTTTCCATACTGCATTGTCAATATTCGATTCCCTTAAAATTTCAGGCTTTATTATTTCGATTGTTTCGTTTGTAGAAGGATCACGCACTTCTTTTAAGAGATGGGGTTTATAAATTTTCCCCTCATTGCAAACCATTGCAACCATATTTGCCACGTGCATCGGAGTAACGAGAGTGTATCCCTGTCCGATTGACATATTCATAGTATCACCGTCTTTCCATGTTTCATGATAACGGCGCTCTTTCCACTGGCTTGTTGGAACAAAACCTGTAGACTGTGCCGGAAGGTCTATACCCAAACTTTCTCCAAAACCAAATTCTTTTGAATAAGAAGCAATTTTATCTACGCCAAGATTATCCCTTCCGACAATCCAAAAATAAACATCGCATGACTGGGCAAGCGCATTTTTTAAATCTAGGTAGCCGTGTCCAGGATATTTTATGTGGCAGGTAAAAGTTCTGTTTCCATGGACAATTCGTCCAGGGCACTCAATTTTTTTTTCTGGAGGAATCGCTTTTTCTGCCAGAATTGCAGTTGTCATAATTATTTTAAAAGTAGAAGCAGGAGGATAAACTGCATTTACCGCACGGTTCAAAAGAGGATTATTCGGACTTGTCGCAAGTTTTGTATATTCATTGGCAGCATCATCAGAATTAAAAAGATTTTGGTCATAAAAAGGATAACTTACCATTGCCAGGACTTCTCCATTTGAAGGCCGTAAAACAACTGCCGCACCTACTCTTTTTCCAAGCGCCTGTTCTGCAAGTTTTTGAATGCGCGAGTCAATCGTCAAAACAAGATTTTTGCCAGGTTCTGGAGGTTGAATTACTGGAATATCTGAAATAATATGTCCGCGCGCATCTACAGTACGGCTTTCAAGACCGTTTTTTCCCTGGAGATAGTGGTCATATTGCTTTTCAATTCCAGTTTTTCCAATAATCGAATTCGCCTTATAGCCATGATTATACATAACATTGAATTCATCTTTTGTAATATCGCCGACATAACCGATTACATGGCTTATAGAACCTGTTTCAACATAGTTTCTCATTGGTTTTGAACGCCAGCTTACTCCTGGAAGGTCGGTAATATTTTCTGCGATATTAGAAATTGTATTAAAAGGCACATTTACGCGAATTTCAATCGCCTTATAGGAATTTCTCATTCGTGCAGGAATTTTTTTATCGATATAGCTTTTTGGAATATCAAGGTATTTTGCAAGTTTTGAAACGACAGTGTCATAATAACCGGAAGGAATTTCAGCAGGAATAAGGTCAACCGCAAAAGAATCCGTGTTAATAACCAAAGGAAGAGAAGCGTTTCTATCAAAAATTTCGCCGCGTTGTGCAGAAATTGTCTTTATCTGGCTTGAAATAGTTCTTGAACGCTGTCTGTAAGCCTTTCCTTCAACAACCTGAAGGCTGAAAAGTTTTACCGTATAAATAAAAAAAGTTAAAGCAAGTCCTAGAAGAAGAATGATGATGCGGATATTTTTTTTTGAGGCAGCAAGACTTTTTTCATAGCTGGAAAACAAGTCGTTATTAAAATCGTCCATTAACGAACCTTCTCTAAATCAAGGAGAATTCCATTTTTGAAAATATTTAAAAACTTAAAAACAAAAGGAGCCAAAATAGAATTAAAAAGGAGTTCAAAACCGAACGAAATTGAAAAAATGCTGTAGCTAACGTTAACGTTCGGATAAAAGACAGCGATTAACCATAAAACAAAGGCTTTAAACAACGTAGAAAAGGCGCCGAGTATAAACGGAAAAAACATTCCGTTTATATTCAAAGTTTTGCTGAAAAGCCCTGCAGCATAGCCAAAAACTGTGCGGAGCAGACAGTTATAGCCAAAAGGAACAGCACAGAAAAAATCAAGAAAAAGACCGCTTGCAAAACCTGAGCATGCGCCAAAAAGTCGGCCATTGTTCAGGCTAAAATAAAGGGAGCAAAGCAAAATAAAATCAGGAATTGCCGGCAAAATTAAAATATTTGAAAGCACGGCGCTTTCAAGCAGGGCGAATCCCAGAAAAAAAAGACAGGCAAAACCAAAAGATTTCATTTACCGGCGCCTCCTTTCCAGCAGCGGATTTGTTTCTTTTAAATCTGTCACAATGACAGTTTCAAGACGTGCAAAATCAACGACAGGAGTAATTTCTATATTAAGAGACGAATCGTATTCAACTACCATAATATTTGTAATCGTACCTACAGGAATATCAGCAATATAATTATCAGTTTCGCCGGAAGTAACTACAATATCACCAAAATTAAGTTCAGGAAGAACCCTCTTTTTTATATATTTCATTTGCAGCGGCGAATTTGCATTTCCGCTTCCATTTACCAGTCCAATATCACGTGTATTTTGAATTCTTGAAGAAACAACGCATTTTGAATCATAAACAGGCATTACAAGACTTGTTTCCAAGCCAACGGTAACAATTTTTCCGACAAGACCTGTCGTTCCATTCTGAACCGCAATAACCGACATTCCTTTTTTTATGCCGCTGCGGCTGCCCTTGTTTATGGTAATTCCCGAATAGATATTGTCTGGATTTCGTCCGATTATCTGGGCAGGAAAATTTTTCTGTTCGATATGAGTGGCAAATTGAAGCTGTTCTCTCAGACGCTCATTTTCCTTTCGAATTTCAGTATTGTTTCTCTGTAAAAATTCATAATTTTTAAGTTTTTCTTTTAATTCCTGATTTTCTGCTTTAAGGCTTTTGAGTTCTGCAACTGCCGTAAAAACTCCGGTCACACCGTCGCAAACCGAGTAAACTGCTTTTTGCAGTGAAGTTACCACAGAAAAACCAACTCTCTGAAAATTTACTACAAAACCGCCGCCACTAAAAGCAAGCGCTAATCCAGACAGAAAGAGAAGAATCAAGAATATAAATTCTGCGAAACTAAAAGAAAATGAACGCCGTGCCATTTTTACTTAGTCGTTAATATCGCTGTAAACCATGCGGCCGCTTGACACGTCGTTAAATACATCAAAGGCCTGGCCTGCGCCCTGAGCAACACATTCAAGAGGCTTTTCAACAAGAATTACAGGAACTCCTGTTTCTTTTGAAATAAGTTTTGAAAGACCTTTGAGCATGCTTCCACCGCCAGTCATTACGATTCCGCGCTCGATAATATCGGCTGCAAGTTCTGGAGGCGTTTTTCCCAAAGTTCGTTTTACTTCATCCACAACTTTTTTTACAGGTTCTTTAAGGGCTTCGCGGATTTCAAGAGAGTCGATTTCAAGAAGGCGTGGAAGATGAGTGATAGCATCTGTTCCGCGAACCTGCATTTTTTCGTTTGTAGTGCCGTCAGTTTCTGCGTTTCCAATTTGAATTTTAATTTTTTCGGCTGTCTGCTGTCCAATGTTCAAATTTGAAACCTGAAGAATGTGCTTTACAATGGCTTCGTCAAATTTATCTCCACCGACACGAATTGAACTTGTTACAACCATTCCTCCCAAAGAAATTACAGAAACCTCTGTCGTTCCGCCGCCAATGTCGCAAACCATATGTCCTGCAGGCTCATCAATAGGAATTTTTGCACCGATTGCCGCAGCCAGGGATTCTTCAATTACATCGACTTCTTTTGCTCCGGCTTTAAGGGCTGCCTCGATTACTGCGCGACGTTCAACCTGAGTAATGCAAGAAGGAATCCCGATTTTCATACGAGTTGATTTGAACAACTGATGACGAGGAACAACCTTTGCAACAAAATAGCGGATCATTTTCTCGGCGCTGTCAATGTCAGCAATTACACCGTCTGCAAGAGGTCTGATTGCAATTATGTTTTTTGGAGTTTTCCAGAGCATGCGTTTAGCCTCAGCGCCAACTGCAACGACCCGCTTAGTTCCTTTTTCTACGGCAATAACTGAAGGCTCATCAACTACAATCCCTTTTCCACGTACATAAATCAGCGTGTTGCAAGTTCCCAGGTCAATACCAACATCTGTTGAAAAACGGTCAAAAAAACCCATTTTATTCCTCCCAGCCCCATTTTTTTCATATTTATGTGCATTTTAAATTTTTTTTTACACTTATTTATATTCAGCTAGTTTTTTTAATGATTCAGGATGATTAACCTGTGCTTTCAAGGCTTTTCGCCAGTAAGAACGAGCTTTTATAATATCACCCATATTCTCATATATTACACCAAGACCGCAAAGAGCGTCAGCAGAATTTTCATTTTTTTTGAGAATTGAATCAAATTCTTTTTTAGCTTCAGCAAATTTCTTTTGTCCTGTGTAGATTTTTCCAAGCAAAAGATGAGCCTTATCTGTTATTTTCTCTTCCTTGCATTCTTTTGAAATTCTAAACAGATACTGCTCTGCCGCCGCGGCCTGTCCTGCATTATAATACTGTTCTGCAATTGAAAGAAGAAGCAAGTCGCTTTCCCGAGTCAAAAGCGCTTGAGTAAAAGCAGAAATGCTTTCCATCGTCATGCCAAGAGAAGCATAGCTTAAGCCCAGGTATTCAGGAATATCATCCGCCAGATAACCGTCTTTCAGGGCACGGTTCAAATAAAGAATTGCAAGGTCTGCATAGTAATGATAGTTTGATGCCGAATCTTTGTAAAAATAAGCCTTTCCGAGCATATATTCAAGTTGCGGAATAAGCGAAGATTTTGCATTATGAAGGGCAAGCCTCAAACTGATTATCGACTCGTCGAGGAAAGTCTGGGTTTCTGAAGGCTCAACCGCTGCATTGGCAAGATAAAATGCAGAATATCCGCGGTACGTCAAAGCCTTGTTGTTAAAAGCATTGTCTCTTAAAATCGCGCCGCTTATATCATAAACTTTTTGATAATTAAAATTTTTCCATTCTTTTGATAAGTGTGTTATTGAATTTCCTTTATAAACGTGAATATCAATTAGACGGCAGATAAAAAAAGTAACGGCAGATAAAAAAAGCATACAGCAAAATAAAATAATGCTGTTGCGAAGCACATGGCTTTTTCTTTTTACTGTTCCACCTGGCAAAATATTGAATTTCATTTTCCCACCGCTATGCTTTTTAAATAAAAAAACAGAAAAGAAAATAAGCCGGGTTCTGTTCTGTCCTGCAAAATTAAAAATCTTACCGGACTCATAACCATCTATCCGAAACTTTTGTCGCCAAAAGCCTTTAGCAGTCTACCCGTGGCTTAAAGGCCGGAAACCAAAACCACTGCTTGACTTTGCTCCAAATGAGGTTTGTCCTGCCATAAATGTTGCCATTTATGCGGTGAGCTCTTACCTCACCTTTGCACCCTTGCCTTTATTAAGGCGGTTTATTTTCTGTGACACTTTCTGTCGGAAGACGGGTTATACATAAAAATGCAACTGCCGTTTTCCGCCCTGTTATTACCAGGCATCTTTTCCGGTGGAGCCCGGACTTTCCTCACTTACTTGCGCTTTCATCAGCGCAGAAAGCACGGTTATATCTTTTCTGTCAAATTACAAAATAAAAAAGCTGCCCTGCAAAAAGGCAGCCTNNCCCGGACTTTCCTCACCTGCAAAATTTATCATTAAAAATTGCGGGCACGATTATTTCTTTTCTGTATAATTTTTTTATTTTTATTAGTCGTCAAAAGAAATTGATTTTTCATCTCCGTCATCAAGAGAATCATCATCAGTTCCGTCTGATTCTTCGTCATACTCATCATTAAACTCATCATCAAAATCAGCAAGTGTTCCTGTTTCGTCCATTGAAAGGAAGTCTTCTGCCTCTTCGCCTTCTTNNGAGAACGAAACGTAGACCTCACGGATGTTCTTCAGGAACAGGATCGTTTCCGGCGCGAGACTTGAAAGCCCTTCTGCAATTTCCTGATAGAAAAGGATACGGCTGCAATATGGACAGAAAAGAATTTTTTCGCCTTCGTGAACTTCGTTGGCAAACTGCGCTGGAAGAATCATGTGGCAACCTGTGCAGACACCGTTCTTTACAGCAACGATACCTTCACGGTTACGCTGTATAATTCTCTGGAATTTGTAGACAATTTCGCTATCCAATCCAGGAGTAATTTCGTTTTCCTGAGCTTCAAGTTCTTTTATCTGATTTTGATATGACTGAACTTCGCTTTCAAGGGCGGCCTTGTTTGAATTAAGCTCAGCTTCCTGAGCTTTTATCATTTCCTCGTCCATTCGGAGTTTTTCGTTAAGCTCTTCGCGCTCTTTGTCTTTTTTCTGGAGCTCGCTGCGGATTCCAGATTCCTTTGCAGATGCTTCGTTGATCTGTTTTTCAAGCGCTTCATATTCACGGTGAGTAGAAATGCTGTCCATTCCTTTTTCGCCAGCTTCACGAGATTTTTCTGCTTCTTCAAGCTCAAGCTGGAGCTGACTTGCTTCAGCCTTTACTTTCTCATAAACTGCGCTTGTTTCCAGAAATTCTTTTCTTAAACGAACGAGAAGCTCATCCTGTGTAAAAAGCTGTTTTGGAGAATCTTCAATTTTAGCCATAAGGCTGTATTTTTCTGCAAGAACATCCTGCAGAGCCTTAAGCTTATCAAAAACTTCTGTCATTGCCATTTAATATCCCCTAGGTAAGTATTCGAAAAATTATATAGAATTAACTTTTTTTTGTCTATCAATCGCTTTTTACGATTCGATGTAATCGCGAAGACCGCTGGCACGGCGCGGATGTCGAAGCCTGCGGAGAGCCTTTGCTTCAATCTGACGGATTCGTTCACGGGTTACGTTAAAGTACAGCCCTACTTCTTCCAAAGTCAAGCTGTAGCCATCGTCAAGTCCAAATCTCATTTTAAGAACTTCCTGTTCACGTTCAGGCAAAGAAGAAAGAACTTCGTGCAACTGATTCTGAAGCATCTTGTATGCAGTCTGATTCGCAGGATTTTCAACTTCCTTGTCCTCGATAAAATCTCCGAGCTGGCTGTCTTCTTCTTCGCCGATTGGAGTTTCGAGAGAAATTGGTTCTCTTGCAACATTTTTAACCTGTTTTACACGCGCGACAGGCCAGCCAAGCTGCTGCGCGATTTCTTCATCGTTTGGCTCACGTCCCAGTTTTTGCATAAGCTGGCGGCTTTCGCGGACAACTTTATTTATCTGCTCAATCATGTGGACTGGAACACGGATTGTTCTAGCCTGATCGGAAATTGAACGGGTAATCGCCTGACGTATCCACCATGTTGCGTAAGTCGAGAATTTGTAACCTTTGCGATATTCAAATTTTTCAACAGCCTTGATAAGACCGATATTTCCTTCCTGGACAAGATCAAAGAACTGCAATCCGCGGTTTGTATATTTTTTTGCAATAGAAACAACAAGACGGAGGTTTGCATTGATGAGCTTATTCTTTGCCTTTTCCATCATGCGTTTTCCTCGGTTGATTTCCTTTGCCTTTGTAAGAATTTCTTCCACGCTGTTTTCAAAATCGTATTCCATGCGGCGGAGTTTTCTGTCTATTTTCTGGATCTGCGTATAAACATCGCGAATTTCATCGCTTGACATTCCAAGCTCTTTTTCGAGTTTTAACGCTTCTGAATGAATTGCGAGTTTACGGCCAAGGCTGCGAAGTTCTGAAGGGCTTGAGATTCTCAGTTCCTTCATTTTCTTTTCTTGGCTGCGGCGGTAATCTTCAATTTTATCAGTTGCTTCTTCAAATTTTCCACTGAATTTTTCAATTTCCTCAGATTGAATTTCTATTTTTTTGAGTTCTGGCAAAATTTTTGCACTCAATTCAACAAGCTGAGAATTGTCAAAAATATCTGCTGATTGCTCTGCTTCAAAAAGTGTTTTTTTCAAAGCCATATACTGTTTCATTTCTGGCAAAACAGGTTTTATCCATTCTGAATAGCAAGACTTTAAGCGGCGCTTTTCTGCCATTTCTTCGTTGATTTCTTTTCTTGCTTTTCCAGGTTCATGCGGATCAATTCTAGTAAAAGCCTTCTGGGCAACAACAAAAAATTCAGGAATCATCATTCCGGAATCTTTTATAACACCTTTTATGATGTTTTCTCCGTCTTCCATTTCTTTTGAATATTTTACTTCCTCTTCTGCTGTAAGAAGCTTTTCTTTACCGATTTCGCGCAGATAAAGGCGAATCGGGTCGTCAACGCTAGAATCTTTATCTCCGTTTACAATATGAGATTCATCGTCAGATTCTTCACTTTCTCCGTCTTCATCAAGACTTTCGTCACTGTCTTCGTCTTCATCGAGATTGTCTTCTTCCATAACCTGAATATTATTCTGGGTTAAAAGTTGAAGCACATTTTCCATTTTTGGAGAATTAACAAAGTCCTGGCCGAGAATTTCGTTGATTTCGTCCCAAGAAATTATCTGTTTATCTTTCGCATATTCAAGAAGTTTTACAACTACGGGATCGAGTTCCTGATCCATTTTTTGCCTCTTTTTTAGTTGAATTTATATTCTAATTTTTTTTAGAACAAACGAGCCTGTCAATATTCATTTTTTCTTTCATTAAAGAATTAAATTCTTTTATCTGCTCAGGTGTAGAAGGATTTTTTAGAACTTTTAGCCGCTCGATTATATAATCCATCTGACGTTTTAAATTTTTTCCTTTAATTATTTCAATTCCGTCTCTGATAATTTTTTCCGTATTTTGAGAATATTCTCCGGACATTACACCTTCGGTAATCAGTCGCGTTAATTTCGGATCTTTACAGTGTTCGCAAATTGAACTGAAAGAAAGGTTTTTCTGCTGGTAGCAATCCTCCAGAATAATGAATAATTGTTTAGCTTCAGATGATTCAAAGACATCTTCGTTTATTTCCCGCCGCATCAGCTCAAACTGATTAGTATCGGCGATTACTGCGAGCAAAACTCTTAATTCCATTCCTTTCCGGATGTTTTCATCGGTTTCGCTGTTTTGTAAATCTGTCCGTTTTTCTAAACGGCTGCGGGCACTTTCCCGATTATTGTAATCTCTGAGAACAGCTTGACTCGACAGGTTAAGTTTTTGACAAAGCTGCTCCAAGCTAGTTTCTTTCTGAATGTCAGTTTGAAGTGAATCTACATATTGGAAAAAAGCCATCGAAATTCGAGCTTTTCCGTCTGGCGTATCAGCCGGATATTCATTCATCAAAGATTCAAACAGATAGTCAGAATCTAATATAGCGTTATTGACATCTATCGTCAAGGTTTCTGCACCGTATTTGAGTAAAATTTCCGAAGGATCTTTTCCACCGGTCAGTTTTATTACTTTTACAGCGATTCCAGCCTTTCTGCATGCAATAATTGCTTTTCTTGTAGCGCTCTGTCCGGCCCCGTCGGAGTCAAACGAAAGGTAAACTGTAGAAACGCCATTTTCACGGCTGTAAGCATATCTCTTTAGTTTTTGAATATGTTCTTCTGTAAAAGATGTTCCGCAGGAAGCAACGGCATTTGTTATTCCTGCCTGATGGTACGCAATGCAGTCCATCGGGCCTTCGCAGATTATCGCAAAACCTTTTTCGCCCATTGAGCGTTTTGCAAGGTTCAAGGCAAAAAGAGTGTTTTTTTTTGAATAGATTGCCGTTTCAGGCGAATTTATGTATTTTCTCTGAGATTCATCTGACGGAGGAATTACGCGCCCGCTCAAAGCTACGCAATCTCCCCGTTCATCAAAAATTGGAATCATAAAACGGTCGGAAAAAAGACTCATATCCTTGTAATTTTTAGAAAAAAGCCCTGACGAAGAAAGCAGTTCTTCGCTGAAATTCTTTGAATGAAGGAATTTTTTTAGCCAGTAACGGTCGGCAGGAGCATAGCCAAATTTAAATTTTTCTATTATTTCGTCTGTGATTCCACGAGTTTTTATGTACGAAAGCGCCTTTTTGCCAGAATCGGTCTGAGTAAGAAGATAGTTAAAAGTTCCTGCAAGCCTGTTGTAAAGGGATTTTAAGTCGTCTTTTGTGTGATCAACCTTGTATTCTGCATTTCCGTTTTCTGAATATTGAAGCGCAACTCCGAATTTTTTTGCAAGAAGCTCGACTGCTTCCGGAAACGAGATTTTTTCAATTTCCTGAATAAATTTTATTGCCGAAGGTCCGCCGGCATGGCAGCCAAAACAGTAATACGCATTTTTTTCAGGAATAACATGAAAAGAAGCGGTTTTTTCGCCATGAAAAGGACAGCATCCCCAGAAATCCGAGCCGCGTTTATCAAGCTTTACATATTCTCCAACTACAGAAACAATATCTGCCGCTCTTTTTACCGCTTCAATTGATTCTTGAGTAATAAATCCAGCCATTATTTTGATGATGCCGCCTTTTTTGTTTTAAATTGAATTCCAGCCTTTGAATGAGAGCTGAAGCTTTTTGAGAAAGTATGAGTTCCGTTCATCTCGTCATTAAGCGTAAAATAATAATAATCGGTTTTTGGAGGGTTTGCGGCGGCTTTTAAAGCGACGGTTCCAGGATTGGAGATCGGAGACGGAGGAAGTCCTGCCCATTTGTAAGTGTTGTAAGGTGAATCAATCTTTAAGTCATCGTAAGTAATTACATCTGGATGCGGTCTTCCTAGAATTTCTGTGATTATATATTCAATTGTTGCGCAGGAATAAAGGCCGATATTCTGTTCAATTCTGTTTTTAAAGACAGAAGCAATCAAAGGTGCTTCCCTTGCGACGCGATATTCACGCTCAACGACAGAAGCAAGGACAATCGTGCTGTAATATTCTGAAACGTTTTTTCCTGAATATTCGGGAATAGATTCAATTTTTTTGAAAAAATTATTTACCATCATTTCAACAACTTCTTCAGCCTTCATTCCCGGTGTGAAAAAATAGGTATCTGGAAAAAGAAATCCTTCTAAGGTTGCGGCTGGAATTTGATATTTTTTTAAAAGCGAATAATTTCTCGATGCAAGAATAAAGTCCTGTTTTTTGCAGACGCCTTCTTCGTCAAGAATTTCCGCGATTTTAGAAACAGTCAGCCCTTCCGGCAATACAGTTTTTATGTATTCTTGATGGCCGGATTCAAGCTCGGAAAGAATTTGAGCAACTGTCATATTCGGACTCAGTTCGTAAACTCCGGATTTTAAAAGATACGGAGTTTTTCGTCCAAAAACAACCGGAAATTTTGAGGATGCATAAAAAAAGTTTTCAGAACGAATAAGATTCGATTTTTTTAAAATCGAAGCAATTTTTCTTGTGCTTGTCCCTGAAGGAATTTCAATGCGAATTTTTTCAGACTTTTTTGAAATCGACACGGGAACATAAAGTTCTGTAAGAAAAAAAACTAAGACAAAAAGAAAAAAAATCGAAACAGAGGCAGCTGCGCAACGAGCGAATGTTTTTTTATTCATAATCACTCCAGCGAAAAATCAGTCTTCGGCGCTAAAAAATTTTTCAACTTCGTCAATCGACATAAGGCTGTAAATATACAGCTCAACTTTTCTGGAAAAATTTTCAAGTCCGGATGGAATTTGCGGCTGATTTTTTCTTAAAAATCTGGCAAGAAGTTTTACTTCCCTGCCACTAAAATTATATTCAAATGAACCGGAATTTTCAGGAGGAATTTTATTTTCAGAATTGTTTTCTGACAAAGACATTTTATTTTCCTGTGCAAGGACAAAAAATACAATAAAAAAGCCTTAAGATTTAACTTAAGGCTCAAAATTCTGGGGAGTGAAGGATTCGAACCTACGAAGCACTAGGCAGCAGATTTACAGTCTGTCCCC
>NZ_DLLH01000028.1:5353-5527 GCF_002476655.1 Treponema sp. UBA7567 | reverse complement strand
TTCCTGAAGGTCAGAGTAGCGCTTTCCGATAAGACGTTTTACTTCATAAACCGTATTCTTAGGGTTTGTAATCGCCTGGTTTTTCGCAGCCTGGCCTACAATGCGCTCGCCTTTCGCAGTAAAACCAACGATTGAAGGAGTAATTCTTCCGCCTTCTGAATTCTGAATGACAGT
>NZ_DLLH01000028.1:0-5302 GCF_002476655.1 Treponema sp. UBA7567 | reverse complement strand
GTCAATACCAATAATCTTTCCCATATTAAGCCTCCGAAAAACCAATTCCCGATTTTTTATTTATTTTTTTCAAAAATCAACGGAATCAGCTTTTGAAAATATTTACAATTTTATTTTTAAGCCTTAGGCTTTATAACCATCACCTTTGCATGACGGATTACTCTGTCCTTAAGCTTGTAGCCTTTAAGATATACCTGTAAAAGCTGTTCTTTTTTAACATCGCCTTCCTGCATTCCAATCGCCTCGTGGAGCTCAGGATCAAAATCATCACCTTCCTTTCCAAAAGCAACCAGATTGTATTTGTTTTCGAGCATGCTTACGAGCGATTTGTTTGTAAGCTTAATGCCGTCAACAATCGGCTTTGCCTCTTTTATGTCTTTTGCCGCATCAAGAGTACGGTCAAAATTATCAAGACTGTCAAGAAGATCGCTCAAAAGACTTTCATTTGCGTATGCAACAGCATCCTCTTTCTGCTGCAGCATGCGTTTGCGCCAGTTGTCGTTTTCGGCAGCCTTGTAAAGGGCATCTTTTTTCATCTGCTCAATCTGCGCCTCAAGCTCTGCAATGCGCTCTTCTGAAGTCTTTGCAGCAGGCTCGTCATTTTTCTGCCCAGAAGTTTTTGCCTCTTCTGGCTGAGAGCCTTTTTCTTCAGTTTTTTCGGCGTCCTGCGCTTTTTTTTCATTCTGATTTTCAGCAGATTTTTCTTCTGCTTTATGATTTTTCTTGTCCATACTTAAAAATTAACAATTTCAAGGTTTAATCGTCAACAAAAAAATACGTTTTTTTACAATAATTTTAGCAATACTTAAAATCCGGGCCGCCGCTTCCCATAAAAACCTTTACGCGGCTGTATTCCATGAACGAATTGTCAAAAAAAGACTGCACGTTCATAGCCTGGCCGCTCAAAATTTCATCGGGATTATAAGACATTTCGACAATGCTCTCCTCTCCTTCTCCAAAACACCGGCTCAACGCTCCGTTCAAACGCACAATATTGCTCACAACCTCAAAAAGCTGGCCCTTGTTTTTTTCTTCATATTTGAATTTTAAAAATTCAAGCTGCATTTTTTCAATTTCAGAATGTAATCCGGCAATTTTTTCAATTCCATTTTCAAGCCCGTAATTATTCAGCTTCTGCCATTCAAAAAAATCTTCAAAGAATTTTACAGGCTCGATCTTTAAAGGAGCAAGGACCGCCAAAAACCACGTTACAGCCCGGCCGTACGAATAAAAAACGCTGGCAGAACGGGCAATGTTTTCAGAACGCCTTATATCCTGCGTTGAAAAAGCGGCTGTCGGCTTTGCCTCAAATTTTTTTCTGTCCGAAAGCTCAGCTTCAATCTGCGGAAAATCAATGTGATTCGGATACAGGCTCACCGAAAAATTAAGCCTGTCAAAAAAAGATTTTAACTTGTCGCCTTCATGAAAAGCAAAGCTCAGGTCAAAGCCAAAGACAAGTCCCAGAGTATTGAGCATTTGCGCACGCCTGGCAAAAAACTTCTTGTCAAAAAGAAAATTTCCGCCTTTATTTTCGCCGTCAAGAGCAATATCAAGCGAGCAATTCAACTCTGCGCAAGCCTTGCAAATGTCCATGTCAAGAATTTTCGCATCAACAGGAAGAGTAACAAACAAATCCGGCGCATTTTTTCTGACCGCCTGCAAAAACTTCAAAAGCCGCCCCTTATGTCTCAAAATTTCAGAATCCTGCAAGGTAAATTCCGTAATCCCCTTTTCAGAAAAGGACGCAAGAGAAGTTTCAAGCTGACGCGAATTAAAAGTAAATGTTTTTTCCATAAAAATCTGTTCAATCTGGCACTTCGGCTAAAGCCGCCGCTATGTCCGGGGTTCACTAACGTTCATTGCCGCGCAAAAGCCCGGCAACGCTTTGCGCCCCTTCCAGCGCTAGTGCGAAAATTCACCTAAAGCAGATAAATTCCGTGCTCGCCGCACTCTTTTCTCATCTGCTCAGGCCATATGCTTACCTGAGTTTCGCCAATATGGGCTTTTCTCAAAAAGAACATGCACAAACGGCTCTGGCCGATTCCTCCGCCCATAGTCTGGACAAGCTCTCCGGCCAAAAGACGTCTATGGAATTCAAGATTGCAACGCTCAAGGCATCCTCGTTCTTCAAGCTGGGCCTTAAGAGACTCAGGATTCACGCGGATTCCCATAGAAGAAAGCTCGTAAGAAGTCTTTAAGACAGGATTCCAGACGAGCAAATCACCGTTCAAGCCGCGGTGTCCGTCTCCAGTTTCCGTAATCCAGTCGTCATAGTCAGGAGCACGGCCGTCGTGAATTGTTCCGTCAGGCAATTTTCCGCCGATTCCAATAAGGAACACAGCGCCATATTCCTGGCAGATTTTATTTTCGCGTTCTTTTGGAGTTAGAGCCGGATACATTTTCTGCAAGTCATCGGCAAAAACAAAATGGATCTGCTCAGGCAAAATCGGCTCAATCATATCGTATCTGTCGTAAATAAAAAATTCAGTGCGTTTAAGGCAGTCATAAATTTTTCTTACAGTCTGCTTCAAATACATAACGTTGCGGTCTTCTTCGGTAATTGCAGCGCACCAGTCCCATTGGTCTACGTACAGAGAATGAATATTGTCCATTTCCTCGTCGGCGCGGATTGCATTCATGTCCGTATAAATGCCAAAACCTGGCTCAAGCCCCATCGAGGTAACTTTTACGCGCTTCCATTTTGCAAGAGAATGAACTATTTCCATCTGGGCGTCGCCCATGTCTTTTACAGGAAATTTTACGGCGCGTTCAACGCCGTTCAAATCATCGTTCAAGCCTTTTCCGCTTTCAACAAAAAGAGGCGCCGTAACACGGGTCAAATTAAGGGCGGTAGAAAGCTGAAGCTGAAAAAAATCTTTTATCAAGACAATGGCATGCTCGGTTTCCTTTTCACCAAGCAGAGATTTATAACCTTCCGGAAAAATTAAATTAGACATTGCAAATTCCTTGCGCAAAAACGCATTTTCAATCTTTCTTCAATTTTATTGAATTTTTTGTTTTTAGAAAATACCAATCACAGATATGCCCTTGTTTCTTCTATATTTTGGAAATTCGTGCTATTATTCACGCATTATGGCAAAAAACTCAAAATCACGAAAAAGACGAAATTCCAGACTCAATAAAATTGTTACAGCAGTAATTTTTATTGTCGTCCTCGGCATTTTTCTTTACGAAAAAGTTCCTCAGGTAAGAGAATTCGCAGATCCAAAAATTGAAAAGGCAAAGACTGCAATTTCAAGATTTCTTCCGGCAGAGCCTCAGACACAAGAAGACAAAAATCCGCCTTCAAAAAACGAAGCCGCGGACAAAACTTCTTCCGCCGCCACCCCGTCCTCAGACGGTTTTATTTACCTTTCTCAAAATCTGGCAGAACCGCGCTGTGCAGGAACAGGCAAAAACGTTCAGGATCACGAGCACCGCGCCTACGAATATTATTCACTGTGCTACCGCGAAAGCTATGAGCAGGCAGAATGGAGCGCCTACTGCCTTACAGACGGGCATCTCGTAAAAAACGCAAGCCGCTCGGACGACTTCCGCGCCGACCCGAAAATTTCAACAGGCTCCGCGACTCCAGACGACTACAAAAAAACGGGCTACGACCGCGGGCACCTTTCTCCTGCGGCCGACTTCGCCTTCGACAAAACAGCCATGAGCGAAACTTTCTACATGACAAACATGAGCCCCCAGGCCGGAAGCTTTAACCGCGGAATTTGGAAAGACCTCGAATCCACAGTCAGAGACTGGGCAAAAAAATTTGGACGGGTCTATGTCGTTTCAGGTCCAATACTCGAAAAAAATGCCGGCAGCTACAAATCAATCGGCGCAAATAAAGTAAGCGTTCCAGAGTATTACTACAAAGTCATTTTGGCGCCGCTCTATGAGGACGAAAAAGACAAAAATACACCAGAGGACGCAAAAAACATTGCTGCAATCGGATTTATTTTTCCAAACCAAAAATGCAATGACACAATATTTAATTATGCCGTAACAGTCGCAGAAGTGGAAAAACGCACAGGAATAGACTTTTTCTATGAGCTCGAAGACACCGCCGAAAAAGCGGCAGAGTCGGATTTTGACAAAAGCATCTGGGAATAAAGCCGCAAGTTTTTTCTTATCGTTTACACTCGTTTCAAAATTCACTATATTGTAGATATTATATTTAATCTAATTAGAGGTCCTAAAATGGCAGATGTTTATGACACATTCCGTGACATTGGTATCATTCCAGTAGTCGCAATCGAAGACGCTTCCAAGGCGGCTGATCTTGCTCACGCTCTTGTAAAGGGCGGACTTCCTGCTTCTGAGGTTACATTCCGCACAGCATGCGCAGCAGAAGCGATTGAAGCAATGATTAAGGCTGAGCCTGATATGCTCGTTGGAGCAGGAACTGTCCTCAACGTTGAGCAGGCTGAGCGCGCTGTAAAAGCCGGAGCAAAATTCATCGTTTCTCCAGGATACAATCCGGAAGTTGTTGACTGGTGCATCGCGCACAACATTCCAACAATGCCTGGAATTTCAAACCCGTCAGAAATCACAGCTTGTATCAACAAGGGCGTTACACACCTTAAGCTTTTCCCTGCTGAGCGCAAGGGCGGATACAAAATCATCGACGACTTCGGCGGTCCATTCCCGCAGTGCACATTCATGCCGACAGGCGGCGTAAACACAGAAAATGTTTCTGAATATGCAAAACGCAAGAACATTCTCTGCATGGGCGGAACATGGATGGTTAAAAAGCCATTGATCGAAGGCGAGAAATGGGACGAAATCACACAGATCTGCAAAGACGCTGTAAAGGCAATGCACGGATTCCACATTGACCACATGGGAATCAACGCAAAGAACGAGGCTGAGGCTAAAGAAATCGCGGCTCAGTTCGAGCTTTTCGGATTCGCTTCAAAATTCGGCAACTCTTCAATCTTCGCTTCTGAGCAGGTTGAAATCATGAAAGAGAACGGACGCGGAACAAACGGCCACATCTCAATGGTTTGCAACAACGTAGAACGCGCGCTCGCTTACCTCAAAAAGTTCGGCTTCAACCCGGTTGCCGGAACAGAAAAATGGACAGGCAAAGCCAACGCTTCTCCGCTCAAGGTTGTTTACCTCGACAAGGAAGTTGGCGGATTTGCAATCCACTTGAAGAGAGCGTAAGTTTTTTAGAAAAAACATATGACAAAACTTAGGAGCTAGTCTCCTAAAACAAAAAGAGAAGCGCTAAAAAATCCAGCGCTTCTCTTTTTTTATTTTTAGGAGCGCACCACAGCCACAAGCCGGCTCTGCA
>NZ_DLLH01000012.1:0-35657 GCF_002476655.1 Treponema sp. UBA7567 | reverse complement strand
CTTATCAAAACTCGACATTTGTATTAGATAGATTTTTTTTACGGGAGAATAATAAATGAACGAAAAAACTGAATTATCTGAACTTTCAAAAAACATTTATCTTCTTGCATTGCCAACAAATATCGGAATTATTGCCCTAAAACAGCCAGATTCCTCCACAAATATTTATTTAATCGACAGCGGAAACGATGAACGCTATGCAAAGGCGATACTTGAAGCAGTAAACAGTTCCTTCAATTCTCCCAAAATAAAATCCGTAATAAACACGCACTCTCATGCAGACCATTGCGGCGGAAACGAATATTTGCGCTCAAAAACCGGATGCCAGATTATTGCAAGCATTGGCGAAGCCGCAATAATGGAATGCCCCGTTCTCGAAACAGGCCTAATCTGGGGCGGAATGCCGGTAAAAGAGCTCGAAACAAAGTATTTTACGGCTTCTCCCTGCATTGCCGACAAAACATTTAAAAGCGGCTCAGATTTTTACATTGAAGATAAAATTCACGTACAGACAGTTCCGCTCAAAGGTCATTACATCGACCATACAGGATTTTTAATCACCGATACAGACGGAAAAAAAATTTTTTTTGCAGGCGACTGCCTGAGCGGACGCGACGCAATAAAAAAATACTGGATTCAGTATCTTTTTAACGAAGAAGAATCAAAAAAAAGCCTTTTGGCCCTCTTAAAAATCCAGGCCGATTTTTATGTTCCAGGGCACGGTCAAGGCGTTGAACAAATTGAAGGGCTGGTCGAACTAAACCTTATTGCCCTTCTCGAAACCGAAAATATGATTTTGGACGAATTAAAAACTCCAAAAACGGCAGAACAGCTTCTCCAAAATGTAAGCACCCGCAACGGAATTTCGCTCAAACTCAGCCAATACGTCCTTATAGGCTGCACCTTGCGCTCATATTTAAGCTCCCTAAGCGACAGCGGAAAAATCAAGTACGAAATCAAAGACAACATGATGTACTGGTCTCTCGCCTGATTTTCCGCCACAAAAAAACTCAGCCTTCAACAATTTTAACACCGGCAGAACAGCCAAGCCTGTTTGCACCGGCATCCAGCATTGCCACGGCGTCTTCAAAAGTCCGGATTCCGCCGCTCGCCTTTACGCCCATGTCTTTTCCGACAGTTTTTCTCATCAATTCAACGGCATGAACGCTCGCGCCTCCAGTCCCAAATCCAGTAGAAGTCTTTACAAAATCAGCGCCGGCTTCCTTTGCCTTTTCGCAAACCGTTACAATTTCTTCATCATTAAGATAGCAGGTCTCAAGAATCACTTTTTCTACAATTTTTTTATTTTCACCGCAATCAACGTCATCGACTGCACAGCGAACCGCATAAATCTCTTCAAAAACATCTTCCCATCGCCCGTCTTTTACAGCGCCTAGATTTACAACCATGTCAACTTCGTCCGCGCCCTCGCTAACACACATAGCAGCCTGGCTCGCCTTGTCATCAATCGAATTCGCCCCAAGAGGAAAACCAATCACAGTGCAGACCTTAACTCCGCTTCCACGCAAAATTTCCGCCGCAAAAGGAACATAAACTGGATTAACGCAGCAGCTCGCAAATCCGTATTTTACAGCCTCTTCGCAAAGTTTTTTAATGTCGCTTTCCGTAGCACAGGCAGAAAGCTGAGTGTGATCAATAAATTTCGCAATTTCTTTTCTTTCCATATTTTTCTCCCGTAAAAAAACTAACATTCATTATAACATAATTCTTAAAAATTTTATGGGAGTTGCGCCAACAAAGTTGCCGCCGCGCTTTCCGCGGTTCCGGCTTTCGCCTCCATTGCTCCGTTTCACTGCGCAACAAGACTGCCGCTGCAATCGCTAACTCGATTTCATTGCGTTTTTTTGTTAGCACAGTCTAATTCGTTCAAATCTGCCTTTATTTTTCTTGTTTAGGAAAATTTTATATGCTAAATTATAAACAGATTGAATCAAACAGTTTTGTCTTTTCAATCGCATTTGGGAAACTTCCCTTAAAAAGAGGTACATTATGGCTTATAAAATTGATCCTTCAGCATGCGTAAACTGCGGAACATGCGAACCAGACTGTCCAGTCGGAGCAATCAGCGAAAACGACGGACACCGCGAAATCGATTCTTCTAAATGCGTAAGCTGCGGAACCTGCGCAAGCGTTTGTCCGGCAACAGCAATTTCAGAAGAATAGTTTTACATTCTAAAAAATCTGCAAGAATTGCTCTTGCAGATTTTTTTTTGTCTGTTTATATTTGTAGGTATGTTCAGACAGATTTTAAAAGGCTACAGCCAGATTCTCAGTTCAATTTTAAAGGTTCTGGCGCTTCTTACAATTTGCGCACTCGTCGGAATTGCACTCGTCTATCCCTTATGGTATTTTGCAACTAAACTTCCGCAGACTTACACTCTCTGCGTTACAGCAATCGCCTGCCTTTTATTTTTAATCTGGCTTATTTTAAAAATCCGCTCTGCAGGAATTAAGAATTCCCTGATTTTTTTTACAAAATTCCTGATAATCGCATCTACAGTTTTAGGCTTTGTTTTTCTAGTCTTTGCAGGCAAAAGGCTTTTTACAATCTTTGAAATTATCCTTGCCTTTTTTCTTTACGGCTTTGTTTCGTTCATATTTAAGCCTTCGCAAAAAACAAAAGACTTTCTAGAAAATGATTCTCTCTAAAAAAATCAAAAAATTCTTTTTTTTACCGGCTCTGTCCTTTTTTTTGAATTTTTACGCTTTTTCAAACAAAGAACAGTCTTCAACTAAGATATTTGAAATCAATTCTGAAAAACTTCCGTTTATAAAAGTTCCGGACAGTTCAAAAGATTTGATTTTCAAGCAATTTTTAGAGGAAGCGGCCTTTAACTCAAAATATTCACTTTCTGCAAAAAATTCCTCTCAAAAACAAATTCTCAGTTTTTATAAAATCCTCGTACCACAAAACATGGATTTTATCTGGCTTTCTTCAAGGCTCAGCCCGGTTTACAAAGACACACTCGCAACTTTAAACAGGTTTTCTTCGGCAGATTCAAAAATTTCCGGAAAAATAATACTTGCTTCCACATTTAACGGAATTTTTATTCCTGAAAATCCCGGCTCAGCCTGGGAACAGCTTCTTTTCAAAAAATATATGACCGAGGAAAAAATCAAAAGCGCAAAAATTTTTAAGATTGACGGAAACCTTTTCTATTTTTTAAAAAATGAAAGGTTCGATCCGACGACAGCGCTTTTTTTTCTGGATACAAAACTTGTAAGTCCGCTTTCAACAAATATTTTAACGAGCAGTTTTGGTTACCGTGTAAGCCCGATTTCTGGAAAATGGAAATTTCATTCGGGAATAGATCTTGCGGCTCCATTAAAAAGCAGCGTTTTTGCCTGTTGCAGCGGAGAGGTCAGCCAGAGCGGATTTAACCCAACTTATGGAAACTTCGTTATTTTGCAGCATTACAACAATTTAACAAGCGTGTATGCCCATCTTTCAGAAATTCTTGTAAAAAAAGGTCAAAAAGTCAAAGCTGGCGAACTCATAGCAAAATCAGGTTCGACAGGCGCAAGCACAGGGCCTCACCTTCATTTTGAGCTTAGAAAAGACGGAAGCCCGACAGATCCCGGGAAAATCATAAATTTTAACTAAAAATTTAAAATATCTCCAGTTTTTAGATTTTTTTTAGATTTTTCGTTGATTTTGCATTATGATTTATATACATAAAAAATAGTATACTGTAAAATATTTATAGTTATAAAATAAATGTTATTTTTTATTTTGGAAAGATTTATGAAGAACTGCAAAAAGCCACGCAAAAAAATTCTATTTTCTCTGTTGCTGATTACGGCAAATTTTTTTGCGCTCTATGCAGAAAATTTTCGCGTTGCAAAAACACATGTAATCTTAATTCCTCAGAATTACGGAGAAGTTTCTGCCAATCTTGGAATTTTTGACGCGCTTGCAATAAAGCTTCCAGAAGACAAAACATTTGTTACAGGGCTTGAACTTACAATGAAAGTTCCGCAAATAATGACAACTTGGCGGGACAGTGTTGCATATACTTTTTATGACGGACTTTCTCCGCTTCCAACAGAAAAGACGATCGATTATACAGGAAGCAGAACAAGCATATCAACAATTTCTGGAAAAATCGTCAACACGATTTATATTCCGCTAAACGAAAAATTCAGCATCAAAAATAATCCTTATGCAAAAATTCTTGAAGAAAAAATTTCTGCAAAAAACGGAATAATTTTTCTACGCTATATGCTTGCAATGAAAGGCGCCCCCGAAGAACTCGAAAATGCGCAAATTCAGATTACAGCAAAACCTGTTTTGAGCAGCGAAGGATATTTCAGTCTTGAAGTTTCAAAACCGGAGGGAAAAAACGAAAACTTCAGCATTTACATTGACGACACCTTTATTCCGTCAATTCCCAAAAAAATGCTTTTAAAAGAAGGCGAACATCACCTACGCGTAACTGGAGAAACTTTCAGAAACGAAGTCCGCACTTTTATTGTCGAACAGGCAAAAATCACTTCGTTAAAGGTTGCTCTTCGAGGAATTGAGCCTGAAGTAAAAATTCTCTCACCAGAAAACGCTTCGATTTATTTTGACGGTGAAGAGCTCGCCTCTCCAAAAGAGCCTTTTGCCGTTACACAGGGACCACACACTGTAAAATTTGCAATCGGCGACTACGAAATTACAAAAACTTTTGATGCAATAAACGGCCGCTCGTACTCTGTAAACCTGAATATTGACGCTTCTGTAACCGAAGAAGAATAAAAATGTTTTAAAATTTCTTATTTTCATCACAAAAAATCAAAAACAACTAAAGATTTTTAAATAAACTGACGATATATATATTGTCGGGCATCAATTATCCCCTCCCACCCATTGAGCCCGACTGCCTGATGGGCATGGACCGGCTATCTAAAGCCGGTCTTTTTTTTGTTTTTATAAATTCAAAGCAATCAAATCCATTACATTGACTAAAGGGTCGTAATTTCTTATTCTATAAGAATATGAAAATTAAAAAGTCAACATACGTGTTTGTCTGCGGTCTTTTTTTCTGCGCCATTTTTTTTGGAGCAGGACTTGGACTTGCTCTGAGCAATACAAAATTTATAAAAGATAATGAGCAGTTCACAGAATTCTCAACTTCGCTTCCGACAAAACTTTTAGACATAAATGGTGAACTTATAACTGAACTCGCTTCAGAGGAAAAACGAGAAATAATCAGCATAAGAGATTTGCCGCAGTGCATGCTCGATGCCCTTATAACGCGCGAAGACAGGCTTTTTTACAGCCACCATGGATATTCTGTAAAAGCTCTCTTTCGCGCAGTTTTCGGAAAACTCACAGGCATGTCGCTTGGAGGCGGTTCTACCTTAACCCAGCAGATTGCAGGAACTCTTTTTTGCGACAGAACAGATATGTCTATACGCCGAAAATTAAAGGAATTGTGGTGGGCAATTCAAATGGAAAGGCGCTACACTAAAGACGAAATCCTAGAGCTCTATCTGAATAAAATTTATTTTGGCGGCGGAACGTACGGCGTAAGCGCTGCGTCAAAATACTATTTCGGTCATGATGCAACGGAAATTACTCCGGCAGAAGCAGCAATTCTCGTAATTCAACTTTCCAACCCAGCATTTTACAATCCATTTGAATATCCAAACCGCGCAATGGATCGTCAGAAAGATGTTTTGAGCACAATGGTCAGCGCAGGATATATTTCAAAAGAGCAGGCGGATGAAAGTTTTGACGACTACTGGGCAAATTTTGACTACACAAGAACTGCTACGGCGGCTGTATTCAACCACGATGACAACGCTCCGTGGTTTTCTGAATATGTAAGGCGCGAGCTTGGAAACCTAATTTACGGAACTGAAGACATTTATTCTTCTGGATTTACAGTAAACACGACTCTCAACCTAAAAAATCAGGCAGTTGCGCAAGATGTAATGGACAGATATATCCGCTATGCAAACCGCACTTACCAACGCTCAACTGGAGAACGGACAAACCAGGCTTTTTCTGTTTATACACCAATGACAGAACTGCTCGCCCTTACTTTTAATCTAAATAGCCTAAAAGTAAGCGAACAACGCAATGAAGCCATTTCAAAGGCAACTTATACAAGCCAGATAAATCCTGTCATGGACGTTATGTCTCTCATGTTTGGAGTCGACTCTCTAAAACTCGGAATCGTAAACAAGGCCAATCAGCAGGCAAAAGTTAAAGTAAGCAAAACTACAATCGAAGGTACGATGATTGCCCTCGAAAACGACACAGGCTATATTACGTCACTTGTCGGAGGAAGCAAATTCGACAGCGAAAACCAGTTTATCCGTGCCGTGCAGGCAAAACTCCAGCCGGGGTCTGCCTTTAAACCGCTTTATTATTCCGCCGCAATCGACAGCAGAAAATTTACTCCTACCTCGATAATTTCAGATACGCCGGTCGTATTCCACACGGCTGACGGAAAACCATATATTCCTCAAAACTTCCGTGGCGAATGGAAGGGCGATGTTGAACTTTGGTATGCGCTCGCCCACTCTATGAACGTTCCTTCGCTCAAAGTTCTTGACGGAATCGGCTTTGAAGCCGGAATCAACCGTTCAATCGCACTTTTGGGAATTCCTAAAGAAGAAGTTCCATACCGCGGTTTTGTCCCAGGCTATCCGATTGGACTTGGAGTATGTTCTGTAAGACCTGTTGAACTTGCCAGAGCGTATTCTGTATTTGCAAGCGGCGGAAAAGAAGTGACTCCAATTGCAATACGTTCGGTGGAAGACAAAAATGGAAACGTTATTCTAAATCCCGAAAAAGAACTTCGCACTGCATTGCAGGCAAAAGGGGCGGCAGCACAAGTAATTTCACCACAGACAGCTTTTGTCATGACGGAATTACTACAGAATACAGTACGTTCTGGAACTCTTGCGGGTCCTTCTTCAAACGGAGACAAACTCCGTTACAAAGATTCAAACGGACACTTATACAAAATTCCTGCCGCAGGAAAAACAGGTACAACGCAAAACTGGGCAGATGCATGGGCTGTCGGCTTTACGCCATATTACACTTCTGTATTTTGGTTTGGATTCGACAAACCTGGTCAGTCGCTGGGACTTCAACTCACAGGTTCAACTCTTTCTGGCTACGCTTGGGCTGATTATATGAAAAAAATTCACAACGGTCTTCCTATGAAAGACTTTTCAAAACCGGCAACCGGCGTAATAGAAGCAACAGTCTGCTCTGTAAGCGGCGGAATTCTCACTCCAGAATGTGGCGATCACAAAGTTACAGCATGGTATCTTGAAGGGACACAGCCAACTCAAGTCTGCTCGGTTCACTCAACGGCAAATTCAAGCCGTGCAATCGGAATTTACCGTTTGGAAAAAGAGCTTTACAAGGCAGGTTTTGCAAGCGAGCTCATAATTCGCGACAATTCTACTCTTTCATTCAACCTCAACAAACCACTTCAAGGCGGAGATTTCGGCGTATTTGACACAAAACTCAGTCCGACAGACACTCAGGAACTTGACGAAAATGGAGCAGCGCCAAATTACAACTATCTCATGGACTAAAAAACTTTCAAAAAATTTTAGTACATGAAAACTACATTAAAACAAAAAAAATCCGGTCTTAGACAAAAATGTTCTAAAATCGGATTTTTTTATACAAAATACTTCAAAAAGTTCTATAATTAGCCCGAACTTCGAATTTTATAGTTCAATGTCATTATCGGGCTTCACTCCTTGTCACCATCAGGCTTTCTCCTCCAACTTGTCATTATCAGGCTTGACCAGATAATCTATTGAAATCTTTCAATAGATTTCTGACCGAGTTTACTGCATAAACATTGCAGTGCCGCTACACAGAATGACACATAAATGATTATTTTTTTCAAAATTCGACATTCAGGATATTTAATTAAATACAATCCGACAGAACTTTTTCTTTCCTGCACGAAGCACAAGTTCTCCGTCAGAATCCAAATCTTTTAAAGTTACAGTGTATTTTACATCAGAAATTACTTTTCCGTTAATGGCAGCGCCATTCTGCTGAACAAGACGACGCGCGTCTCCGTTCGATGCGGTAAGTTTTGTCGTAGTAAAAAGATTTAGAAGTCCAAGGCCATTTCCCAAATCCGCCTTCAATAGTTCAACTGTCGGCATATGAGACTTGTCTCCTTCTCCGCTAAAAGCAGCCTTTGCACCTGCAAGAGCCTTGTCCGCCTCCTCCTTTCCGTGAATAAGAGAAGTAACCTCATAAGCAAGCCGCTCCTTAGCCTCGTTGATGTTGCCTGAACAGATACTGGAAATTTCATCAAGAGAAAGGAATGTAAACAATTTAAAGAATTTTTCAACATCCGGATCAGCAACATTGCGCCAGTACTGGAAAAAGTCAAAAACAGGAGTAAGAGAAGGATCGAGAAAAATTGCGCCTTTTTCTGTCTTGCCCATTTTTTTGCCGTCAGAACGGGTAATCAACGGGAATGTAAGGCCATAAGCCTGATGCTGGGCATTGAGCTCTGTAGTTCCACCAAGTTTACGGCGAATCAAGTCAACGCCGGCAGTAATATTTCCCCACTGATCATCGCCGCCAATCTGCAAAACAACATTGTGTCTCTGATGCAAGCAGTAAAAGTCGTAGGCCTGCAAAAGCTGATAGTTAAATTCAATAAAAGAAAGTCCGCGCTCAAGACGCTGCTTGTAAGCTTCAAAAGTAAGCATTTTATTTACAGAAAAACAAGAGCCAATATCGCGCAAAAAATCAATGTAGTTCAAATCAGCAAGCCAGTTTTTGTTATTTTCGCTGAGAGCTGTTTTTCCATCAAAACCAATAAATCTGTCAAGCTGAGCCTTAATATGCTCAACATTCGAATCAATCTGCTCATAAGAAATCATCTTACGCATTTCTGTTTTGCCGGATGGATCACCGATTCTTGCTGTTCCGCCGCCAATAAGGGCAATTCCGTTGTGCCCAGCAGCGCGCAAATGTCTTAAGGCAAAAAAAGGAACCATATGTCCAATATGCAAAGAAGGCCCGGTCGGATCACAGCCAACATAAAAAGTAACCGGTCCTTTATCCATCAAATCAGAAAGTCCCTTCTCGTCCGTACACTGAGCAAAAAAACCACGTTCTTTTAAGGTTTCAAGCGCTTTATTCATTTCATATCTCCCAAATTTCAGAAAATTTTACCGGGCGGCTTTTTGCATTTGCAAAAACCGGGTCTTGCGTGGTTTTATTCCAAAATAAATTTTGGAACGGCTTCGCCGCCACTCCAGCCCCTGCCGCGTTAAATCAATCGAAAAAAATAAATTCAATCTTTAAAATCATAAATTTTCCTGAAAAAATCCTGCAAGCTAAGAGGATTTAACTCTCTTTTTTTCATTTCTTTATTTTAATAAAAAAATTATCTCTATTCAATCAGAGCATTTTTTGAGATAATATTCTGTCATGCTAAGTTACATCCACGCTTTTCATGCCGGAAATTACGGCGATATTTTAAAACACGCAGTTTTTGCCTTTACGCTCCAGCATCTTCTCAAAAAAGAAAAACCATTCTGCGTAATTGACACACATTCTGGCTCAGGAAAATACGCCTTGGACGACGAACGCCTTTTAAAAACCTGCGAAGCCCAGTGCGGAATTCAAAAACTTTTAAAGGCGCCATATTCCGACTTAAAAAAAATTTTCGGAAAAGATTTTCTTTCAATTCTCGAACTGTACGTAAAAAAAGGACTTTATCCCGGAAGCCCGGAAATTGCGCGGACTTTTCTTCGCGAAAGAGACCAGTTGATTTTAAACGAGCTTCATCCAAAGGTTTTTGAAGAACTAAAGCTTAACATAAAAAGTCCAGCTTTAACTCAAAACGCAAAACAAAATTCTCCTTCAATCATTTTAAACCAGAAAGACGCAAAATTTATGCTCAATGCAAATATTCCTCCAAAAATTAAGCGAGGATGTGTAATAATCGACCCAAGCTACGAAGACGCAGATGATTATGAGCAGACGGCTCAAATGTTTGTTTCTGCTTACAAAAAATGGCCAACTGGAACTTACTTAATCTGGTATCCTCTTCTTTCCCACCGCCAGCTCGAAATTGAATATCTAAAGCAAAATGTAATCGCCACCGTTGAAAAAACAAACAATACAGAAGACAAAAAAGCCGTCTTTTACGAAATCACCATCAAAAAAGAAGAAGAAATGACCGGCCTTGCAAAAATGTACGGAAGCGGAATGCTCGTCATAAATCCGCCTTATGGACTAAACGAAAAAATGGAAGAATCAATTCCTCTTATCGAAAAAGCTCTTCGCTAGTTTTACAAAAAAAACAAAAAACTCAAGAAAATAAAAATTCTTGTTAAAAAACTGCAATTTTTCAAAAAAATTTTCCTGAATCTGTCGTTTTTTTGAAATTTAAAAATAATTGTTTGACGGCTCAAAAATTCGGCTTTAGACTGAGTATGTACGAAGCAGGTCTAAAAAATCGACATTTGTAATTTTTTAGAGGCTTTAAAATTTTATACTGCAAGTTACAAAAAGGAGGTTTTTTGTGAAAAAAGCATTAGTAACAGTTTCGGCGCTCGTAATGACTGCCGCAGGATTTATGGGATGCCAGAAGAACGGAAATTCTTCTGTAGTATTAAACAAAGACAAACCGCTTGTATTCTTTAACAGACAGCCATCGGACCCAACGACAGGCCAGATTGAAAAAGATACTATGAACTGGAACAGCAAAACTTATTACGTTGGCTTTGACGCAGCAGGCGGCGGTGCAGTTCAGGGAAAACTTATCACGGATTGGCTTGCAAACCAGGACGCTTCTAAAATTGACCGCAATGGCGATGGAACAATCGGATATGTTCTTTGCGTAGGTGATGTAGGTCACAATGACTCAAAAGCAAGAACTGAAGGAATTCGAAAAGCACTTGGAACTTGGAACGGAACAACAGATCCGACAGATTCAAAAATTGGCTCTGTAAAAATTGGCGGAAAAACACTCAAAGTAGTAGAACTTGAAGGAAAAGCTATGACTGGAACTGACGGTTCAACATGGAATGCAAATGCCGCTACAGATGCAATGGGCGGCTGGGCAACAAAATACGGCACACAGCTTGATATGGTTGTTTCAAACAACGATGGAATGGCAATGGGCTGTCTCCAAGCTTCTAACTACCCTGCAGGAGTTCCAATTTTCGGATACGATGCAAACGCAGATGCAATCGAAGCTATCGGTGCTGGAAAACTTACAGGAACTGTTTCTCAGAACGTAGACGCACAGGCTACAGCAACATTGCAGGTTATCAGAAACCTTCTCAATGGTCTTGAAGGCGAAGATGTTTACAAGAAAGGCATTTTTGAAGCAGACAGCAACGGAAATAAAATTTCAGCAGAAATCACTTATGTTCCAGAAACAAAGGCTGTACTTGCTCTGAACGCAGGTGTTAATGCAGACAACTGGAAACAGTACACAGCAGGAAACAGAGATAAGGGGATAAAACAGACTAATGCCGCAAAGAAAAAAGTTCTTCTTACAATCTACAATGCGGCAGACAACTTTCTGTCTTCTTCTTACCTTCCTGCATTAAACTACTATGCTCCACTTTTAAACCTTGACCTTACAGTAGTTCAGGGTGACGGTCAGAACGAAGCTTCTTGTCTTGACAAGTTTACAAACCTCAACAGTTTTGATGCTTATGCAATCAATATGGTAAAAACAAACTCAGGACGCGACTATACGGATAAACTTAAATACTAATTATCAAAAGTTTGCCAGGAAACTGTCCAAAAAGTTCTATATAAAAAAAGCGGCGGTTGAATCTGCTAAAAATCAATTTGATATTTTGTCAAAGTTCAAGAGCCGCATATAAAACAAAAATGGACAGTTTCTTTTCAAAGTCTCGTTTTTTTTACGAGCAGTTTTTCAAATTCCTTTTTAGGGAGACATCTAAATGAATGATAATCTGCTTGAAATTAAAAATCTTTCAAAATCATTTGGGAAAAACAAGGTTCTTAGCGGAATCAACATTACGCTCAAAAAAGGCACAGTTTTAGGTCTTATGGGCGAAAATGGCGCTGGAAAATCTACAATGATGAAATGCCTTTTTGGCATATACGAACAAGACGAAGGTCAATTTTTTTTAGACGGAAAACCTATCGATTTTACAAGTCCAAAAGAAGCCCTCGAAAACGGAGTCTCGATGGTTCATCAGGAATTAAACCAGTGTCTTGATAGAACTGTAATGGACAATCTCTTTTTAGGAAGGTATCCAAAAAAATTCGGAGTAATAGATGAAAAACGGATGTTCCGGGAGTCAAGCCGTCTTTTCAGTTCTTTAAAAATGAACGTAAACCCGAATGTAATTATGAGAACAATGTCTGTTTCTCAGCGGCAGATGGTAGAAATTGCAAAAGCTGTATCTTACAATGCAAAAATTATCGTTCTTGACGAACCGACATCTTCGCTTACAGAACCAGAAATAAATAAATTATTTGCAATCGTTCGCGATTTAAAGTCAAAAGGGGTTTCTTTTGTTTATATTTCGCACAAAATGGACGAAATTTTCCAGATTTGTGATGAAGTTTCAGTTTTGCGCGACGGAAATATGGTTTATCAAAAAACAACGCTCGACGCAAAGATGGACGAGCTGATTTCTGCAATGGTCGGCCGTTCGCTGGACAAACGATTTCCGGACGTTGACAATACTCCAGGAGAAGACTATCTGGAAATTAAGAATCTTTCGACAAAATATTCACCGCAACTCGAAGATATTTCGTTTACGGTTAAAAAAGGTGAAATTTTTGGTCTTTACGGACTTGTCGGCGCAGGAAGAAGCGAACTTTTAGAATCAATCTTTGGTATAAGAACAATTTCGAAAGGTGAAATTATCTTGAACGGCCGTTCTGTCCGTTTTTCGAGCCCAAAAGACGCAATGGCCTACAATTTTGCAATGGTTACAGAAGAACGGAAACTCAACGGAATGTTCGGAAAAGACACAATCGAATTTAACACCTGCATAACAAACCTTGAGCAGTACAAAAAATTCGGGCTTTTGTCTTCAAGAAAAATGCGCGATGCCGCAAACCGCGAAATAAAAAAAATGCACACAAAATGCGTTTCAGCAGATGAACTCATTACTTCTCTTTCTGGTGGAAACCAGCAAAAAGTAATTATAGGAAAATGGCTTGAACGGGAACCAGACATTCTTCTGCTCGACGAGCCGACTCGCGGTATTGACGTTGGAGCAAAATACGAAATTTATCAGTTGATAATCAAAATGGCAAAAGAAGGAAAGACAATTATTGTAGTTTCCAGCGAAATGCCTGAAATTTTAGGAATTACAAATAGAATTGCTGTAATGTCAAACCACAGGCTTGCAGGAATCGTAAACACAAAAGAAACGGATCAGGAAGCGCTTTTAAGGCTTTCGGATAAATATCTATAAAAAAGCGTTAGCGCTGGCAGGAGTAAGCCATAGGCTTATTGCGAAGTGGAGCATAGCGAAACGAAGCAATGGAGCGAAAGCGGAACTCCGAACATAGCGACCCGAACTAAAGCGAGGGGAACGCCCGACTAAAAGATTTTTTAGGGAGAAAATTATGGCAGAATTTGTTACACTTCAAGAAAATCCAAAAATTAAAGAGTATCAGGAAAAACTCCACGGCTTGCGCTCAGACGGTGTAAATAAAATTGCAGAGATAAAGCAGGCTATTGCAAAAGTCAAAAAAAATCCGATGATTGAATACGACAATAAGCCTCAAATTTTGTCTGACTACAAAAAACAGCTTGAAGAGGCTAAAGCTGTCGCAAAGAAAAACGAAGCGCAGGACAAAATTCTTACAAAAGAAGCTGTCGCCTACGCAAATTTGGCTGCAAAAGACTACATAAAAACAGTAGATGCAACCGAAAATGAAAAAATAAAAATTGAAAAAGCAAATTTTGACCAGAAAATTCGAAAAATAAAGGCAGAAGGAAAAGCCCGAATTGAAAACGCAAAGTCGCCGTCAGAAAAGGAAACCGCACGATACGAACTCAAAACTTCGCTTTTTGACGAAAAAAATAGAAGCCAGACGATAATTGAGCGTTGCCGCGATGCGAAAAAACAGGCTTTTACGGATCACGTTACAATTAACCGTGGACTGCGCAACGAAAAATCAAGTTTTATTGAAGATGCTCAGCTCGGCTTTATAAACTACAAAAACAGTTTTAAACTTTCAAAATTCTTTTTGGACAATGGACTTTACATTGCAATTGCAATTTTCTTTGTTGTCTGTATTATAATTGCCCCTGCAATCGGAGCAGGAAACCTTTTGACTTTGCCAAATATCTTTACGATTCTTGAGCAGTCTTCGACAAGAATGTTCTATGCTCTCGGAGTTGCCGGTTTGATTTTGCTTGCTGGTACAGACTTGAGCGTCGGACGAATGGTTGCTATGGGTTCTGTTGTAACTGGACTTATTCTGCATCCAGGAACGAACATCGTAAAATTCTTTAACATGGGGCCATGGAACTTTACAGCGCTTCCGATGGGGGTCCGCCTTATTTTTGCTTTATTGCTTTCTATTCTGCTTTGTACGGCATTCTGCGCATTTGCAGGTGTATTTACGGCAAAACTAAAAATTCATCCGTTTATCTCTACACTAGCCTCTCAACTTATAATTTACGGACTTTTGTTCTTCGGAACAACTGGAACTCCGGTCGGTTCAATCGACTCTTCTGTAAAAGATTTAATCGGCGGCCGTTGGGTTTTGGGAATTATAAACGGTGAGCTTGTTACTTTCCCTAAACTGATTATTCCTGCAATAATTGCAATTATAGCTGCATGGTTTATCTGGAACAAAACAACTTTTGGAAAAAACATGTACGCAGTAGGAGGAAACTCGGAAGCGGCAAGTGTTTCTGGAATTTCGGTTTTCTGGGTTACAATGGGCGTATTCATTATGGCAGGGATTTTCTACGGTTGCGGAGCATTTTTGGAAGCATTCCGTGCAAACGCAAGCGCGGGAACTGGCCAGGGCTACGAAATGGACGCGATTGCAGCCTGCGTAGTCGGTGGAATTTCGTTTAACGGCGGCATAGGAAAAATTGGAGGGGCCGCAATCGGTGTTGTAATCTTTACAAGCCTTACCTACTGCCTTACGTTCCTTCATATCGACACAAACCTTCAGTTTGTATTTAAGGGATTGATAATCATTGCGGCAGTTGCGCTTGATTCAATTAAATACTTGAAGCGCAAGTAATTAAATCTAAGAAAATTTTGTAAACTTTTATAAATGAAACTAAAAAGCGGTTTGATTTTTAAACCGCTTTTTTTATTGCTCTGTGTAATTTTTTTATTCAAAATCATAAAAATTCAAATTGAAATTTTATGTTAAATTAAAATTTTGTGTTATAATAAATTTTGGATATACATATTTTATTTGGCGCAATTATTTATGGAAGAAAACAAAATTTTAACCTTTATTCTGCACAAAAAAGCAATTTTTATTTCGATTATTTTTACGTTTATAAGCATTTGCGGTCTTTTAGGCTCATCAGTAATCATCGTATTTAAAAATAAAATTTCCCATTTTTTTACGCAGGAAGTTCAAATCGAAAAAGAAAACCGCATTTTTCGCACAGAAAATCCTGTAAAACAGCCGGAATGTACAATCAACATGAACATTCCATTGAGAAGCGATGGACTTCTAAACTGCTGGCAACAATCAGACTCAACATGGGGCTCTCAATATGACATCTATATTTACAATAACACAGCAAAAAAAATGCAAAACTGGGTTCTTTCGCTTACAGTTCCAAAAAATGCAAAAATCGATAGCTGCTGGAACGGTTTTTATACGATAAAAAACGGAACTATAAAAATAAAACCTTCAAAAATTGCGCTCAACGACGAAGTTTCTCCTAAAACATTTTGTAAATTAGGATTTGTTTTGTATACAGATGAACTTTTAACAGAAAGCAGTTTTTCGCTGGAAACAAAACTCATTGAACCGCTTTTCTGCAACAAAAAATTCATATCTTTTACAATATCAACAATTCTCGGTCTCATTTTTCTTATATTGACAGTCATAAACTACAAAGTCGTAAAAAAACAGCAACAACAGGCAGAAAAAGAAATCTCAGAAATTCTAAAATTATGCGCCCGATTTATTGATACACGGGACAAATACACACAACAACACTCTCTAAACGTTGCAAAATATTCAAAATTACTTGCAGAAGAACTCGGTTACAGCAAAGCTTTTCAGAAAAATATTTATAACTGCGGAATTTTGCATGATGTCGGAAAAGTTTTTATTTCGCAGTCAATATTATGCAAAAACTCAAAACTGAATGATGAAGAATGGGAAGAAATGAAAAAACATACTATCTATGGAGCAGAAAGCTTGAGAGGCTTTAAAGAAATAGAAAACGTAACTAAGGTTGCACTTTATCATCACGAACGATTCGATGGGAAAGGCTACATGGAAGGCTTAAAAGGAGAAGAAATTCCACTTGAAGCACGAATAGTTTGCGTCGCCGACTCTTTCGACGCAATGGCAACTGACAGAGCCTATAGACCTCACCTTCCAAAAAACATAATAGTTTCAGAATTAAAAAAAGGTGAAGGAACTCAATTTGACCCAAAAATTGCGCAGGCCATGCTGAACCTCATTTCAACTGGAAAAATAAAAATCTAAACTGCATTAAAATTCAATAAAACAAAAAGCGGCCTGACATTTTTCATCAGACCGTTTTTTGTTTTTAAATTTTCTCCTGAAAAAACTGCTCCTTTAGGTTTTTAAGTTTTTAACCTTCAAAATTACTTAAAAATAAGCTCTTTTCCATCAGAAGAAACATTTATCACGCTGCCTTCGCCAAACTTTCCTTCCAGAAGCTCTTTTGAAAGAGGGTTTTCAACCCAGGTCTGCACGGCTCTTTTTATTGGGCGGGCACCAAAGGCTGGATCATAACCTTTTTCTGCAATAAAGTTCACAGCAGAATCATCAAACTTAATCGAAATTCTTCTGTCTTCAAGGCGCTTTGTAACCCTTTCAAGCTGAATTTTTACGATTCCGCCAATGCAACTTCTGTCAAGACGGTTGAACATTACGATTTCATCAATACGGTTCAAAAATTCTGGTCTAAATGTTGATTTTAACAGTGAATCAATTTCGCCTTTAAGTTTTGAACTATCCGTTTCGTTATTTTCTCCAGCCTCAAGAATCAAATTGCTTCCGAGGTTTGAAGTCATAATGATTATCGTATTTTTAAAATCTACTACTCGTCCCTGTCCATCTGTAAGCCGCCCATCATCAAGAACCTGAAGAAGAACGTTAAAAACATCTGGATGAGCTTTTTCGACTTCATCAAACAAAATTACGCTGTACGGCCGACGACGAACTGCTTCTGTCAACTGTCCGCCTTCATCGTAACCTACATATCCTGGAGGTGCGCCGATAAGACGGCTCACACTGAATTTTTCCATATACTCGGACATATCAATTCGGGTAAGGGCTTTTTCATCGTTGAACAAAAAATCAGCCAAAGTTTTTGCAAGTTCAGTCTTACCTACACCTGTCGGACCAATAAACATAAAACTGCCAAGCGGTCTGTTTGGATCGTTAAGCCCAGCCTTGTTTCGTCTGATTGCGTCGCTTACAACTTTTACAGCTTCGTTCTGACCAATAACGCGTTTATGCAAAACATTTTCGAGCTGAACATATTTTTGCTTTTCACTCGTCATCATCTTGCTTACAGGAATTCCTGTCCAAACACTTACAACTGAGGCAATATCTTCTTCCGTAACTTCCTGCCGCAAAAGAGATTCATCAGCGGAATTCACTCTTTTTTCGTCCGCAGCCTGACTTTCTGCCAGTTGTTTTTGCAGCTCAGGAATTATCGAATATTTGTATTCAGCAGCCTTTGCAAGATTTCCTTCTCGTGTAAACTTTTCCTCTTCAAACCGGGCATTCTCAAGTTTTTCCTTAAGGTTGCGCGATTTATCAATCTGGGCTTTTTCGTTCTGCCATTCCAGTTTCATAGAATCGCGTTTGTTCGTAACATCCGCAAGTTCCTTTTCAAGTTTTTCAAGACGTTCAAGGCTCGCCTTGTCATCTTCCTTGGAGAGCGACTGTTTTTCAATCTGCAACTGCAAAATTTTTCGCTCAAGCTGATCAAGAGCCGTCGGTTCGCTTTCGATTTCCATTTTTAAACGGCTTGCAGCCTCGTCAACAAGGTCAATTGCCTTGTCTGGCAAAAATCTGTTTGTTATATAACGGTTAGAGAGTTCTGCAGCAGCAACAAGAGCTTCATCATTGATTTTAACACCATGATGAATTTCATACTTATCTCTCAAACCGCGCAAAATTGCAATCGTATCTTCAACAGTCGGCTCAGCGCAATAAACCTGCTGAAACCTTCTTTCAAGCGCGCTATCTTTTTCAATGTATTTGCGATACTCGTTCAAAGTAGTAGCACCGATTACATGAAGCTCTCCACGGGCAAGCGCCGGTTTAAGAAGATTAGAAGCATCCATACTACCTTCGCTCGCGCCGGCGCCGACTATAGTATGAAGTTCATCGATAAACATTATTATCTGTCCTTCGCTCTTTGAAACTTCAGTAATTACAGCTTTAAGCCTTTCTTCAAACTCACCTCGAAATTTTGCACCGGCAACAAGGCTTCCCATATCGAGGCTCAAAAGACGCTTGTTTTTCAAACTTTCAGGAACATCGCCACTTGCAATACGACGCGCAAGACCTTCGACAATTGCTGTTTTTCCGACACCAGGTTCACCAATCAAAACAGGATTATTCTTAGTCCGTCGTATCAAAACCTGCATTACACGGCGAATTTCCTCATCGCGTCCAATAACAGGATCAATTTTGTCCTGTCTGGCACGAGCCGTCAAATCCGTGCAGTATTTCTCAAGCGACTGCATTTTGCTTTCCGGATCCTGGCTGTCAACAGTCTGATTTCCACGAACCGCCTTTAAGCTTTCAAGAATCGCTTCCCGAGTAACTCCATATTTACGCAAAAGTTCCCCAGTCCGGTCTTCACTTTCGCTCATAGCAAGCAAAATATGCTCAACCGAAAGATACTGATCTTTAAGAGAAGTCATTTCCTTTTCCGCCTTCGCAAGAACTTTCTGCGCTGCAGAAGAAAGACTAATCTGAACATTTCCAGTAACCTTCGGATACGAACTCAAAAGATTTTTCGCCGCACTGTCCAAATCTCCAGCACTAACCCCTATTCTTTCGACAATCGGTTTAACAAGCCCATCTTTTTGCTCAAGAAGCGCAATTAAAAGATGTTCAAGCCCGATTTCCGCATGATCATTTTGCTGAGCAAGGGCGCTGGCTTCCTGGAGAGCGTCCTGTGCTTTTAATGTAAACTGATCAAAATTCATTTTTCGCCTCCAAAATTTTTTATTTACATATCTAAAAACTTTTTAAGAGAATTTTTTTGTTCTTATAATTTCAAGATACTCAAAAAATAAAAAAAAGGCAAATAAAAGCAGCACAACTGCTGCAAAAAAATCATTTTCTATTCATAAAAAACATATCTCAGAATTTCCGGCTATCCGCCCTTCGCTAACGCTCATTGCCGTTCCGGCAACTCCGGGGCTCCTATCCGGGCTATAAGCCCGGTCGTGCGCTTTAGCGCACACGAAAAATAAACGGGTTTTGCGCCAAGCAAAAGCCGCAGCATGCGGCAGCATGCAAGTATCCGGGCTATAAGCCCGGCCGTGCGCTTCTCTTAGGCTTCCGCTGAGTCAACCGACCCAAAATCGCAGATTACGTCGAATATAGTTGCGTGCTCCAAAAGCTCAAGATTTTTTCTGATTTTTTTAAAAATCTTTATTTCTCCAAAACCTGTTCCGCCACTGCATATTTCGATTAAGTCCCTTCCGCCTTCCAAAAGTTCATAATTTTTTATGAGCATTTGTGAAGTCCTGCAATAAACATCAACATCGATTACATATTTTTTCCAATGAACACTCACACTCCAGTGAAGTTTTTCGCCATCGGCATCTATTGGCATCTGAGAGCAAGAATGAATTTCAGAATACTTATTAAAAATTCCTTTTCCACTCAGAGAAATTTTTCTTCCTTCAAGCTCGACAAAAGCCTTCAGTTTTTTTTCAAATTCGCCTTCAATACAAAAGCAGGATTTTCCCAAATTTTTTCCAGAAATTGAACTCGTAAAATTCGTCGATGAAAGATGGAAATAATTTTCAATCAGTTTTTCGCCCCAGGATTTAGAAATATAGCCGGCAGAACTTCTAGGAACAACTGTGTATTCCGTTCCGTTTAATTCAACAACTCCTGCAAAGACTGTTTTTGCGCCAAGTGGAATCCATAAATCATTTTTATTTTTATACAAAGGAGCTGATTCAATAGTCTTTTCAAAGTGCAGATTCCATTTCATTGTTCCAGCCGAACACAAAAGCTCCGGTTTTTCGGACAAATTTTCTTCTGTAACTTCTATACTGCCGGAAATCAAGTCTTTTCCAAAAATACAATTTTCCAATTTAAAAGACTGATCAGATTTTATGAAATTAAGTTTTTCCGATGGATAAAAACAGTTGAACTGCCTGCCGTTTTCTCCATAAAAACCAGCTTTTAAAAGAGCATAACTTGGAATAAACTCCTCTTCTTCATTCGCTTTGCTTGCGGCTAAAGTTCCTGCAAGCGCGTACTGCAAATCAGAATCAGAAATTTTTAATTGGGATTTTTGTGCTATTATCGCTTTTTTAGGCGAAATCAACGGATTTACATAATACAATTCAACAAAAAAGGCCTTTTGTTCTCCTGTTGCCCTGTTGATTCCTGTAAAAACATAACGCCACCATTCAAAACCTTTACGGCGCAGTTTTCCTTTTAGTAAATAATTATCAAAACGATTGTATTTTTTTGATGCCGCCATTGCACCCGCCTTGCCAAACAAGAATTTTTTCATTCTTCTATATAAATAAAATTTCGGCAAAAACGGATTTCTGATTTAGCTTTATTTAAAGATTTTATTTAAAGATTTTATTTAAAGATTTTATTTAAAGTCTTATCAAAATCTTCCTTTTCCTGAGGAAAATTGTCATCAAGATATTCAAAACAATTTACGGCAGCATTTTGAACATGTTCATACCAAATTTTATATAATTCAGGTTCAAAGTTTTCACTTGGATACGGCGCTCCCTGAATATCTGACACGAGCTGTCTTAACATTTTTATACAAGTTTTATATTTATGATTCATAATAAATCTCCCGTATGTTCTTATTATAATGGTAAAAATATCTTTTCGCCACCTAAATCATCATTATCAGGTCCGATTATAACACGATATTTTATTTTTTTTGAAAACTCTAAAAGTTCATTAAAACCTTTTTTTAATTCTGCTGGAGTGCAGTGCAAAAGTTCAAGAATTTTATTTTCCCGGTCAACATCGTCAATTGCATACAAAGTCCGCAAAAGCTCAATGCTTCCGCGTGCACGAGGTGTTTTTGGTACAACAAAATGCGAATAAGTTCCCATTACGGCTTTTTCTGTTTCGTCCTGATTAAAATCAATAAGCGCCGCCTCTTTTAGACAGTTTTCAAAAACATCAGCTGTTTTTTGAGGTGCCGGATCCCGATAAGAAGCAAACAAAAGATTTCCAGTAATTGAATCAATGTCACAAAAAGCGCCGTATGCGCCGCCGATTGTCCTGACTTTTTCCCAAAGAAGAATATTAGAAAGCCAATGACAGCAGATTTCAAGAATTGCATTTCCTTTTTGACCGTAAGCAATCGTTTTGAACGCCTCTCCTGCAAAACCAACAAGGCTTGGAATCACAATTTCTTCATCTCTGGAATTTTTTAGACTTTTTTTGCTGTCTAATTCTGTTAATTTTACAAAATCTTCAAGGCTATTTTCTGCTGGAGATTTTAGGGCGCACAGTCCAATTGATTTTACAAAAGCTGCGATAAGTTCCTTATTTTTTTCAATGGTCTCAGGTTCGGCAGTCACGTGAATAAAACCGCCTCCAGATTTTATTTTCCGTAAAATTTCATTAAAGACGGCAGAATTTTTTTTCGGATCAGCCTCAGCAAATTCATGAAGGCAAAAAATCTGGGTTAAACCGTTTAAAATTTCATCAACCGCAGAAACCTTAGAAGCTTTTCGCAAACATCTGAGCATTGCATATTGATGACCGGCAGGCACAACGCTTGAATCAAAATCATTTCTCGTTTCAACCGCAATATCTTTTAAACGTTTATAATCGCTAAAATCAACTTTGTTTATGTTGTCCGCAAAAAGCCCAAGTCCTTCTTTTAATTTTTCATCAATTACCTTAAGCTTAAAAACAACCCAATCGCGTGCCGTAAAATTGTGTCTTTTTCTAAAATCGGCATTGTTTTTTGTAAGCGGAGTTTCGCTCGTCAAAATAGAACAGGTAATTCCACCTGTAGAAAGGGCTGTTTCGGCGGCAGCTTCGCTCCAGTCAAGTTTTCCCCAGCCACAGTCGCATACTGTTTCTGCAAAAAGAGAAAGATATTTGTATTTGTCAGAAGTTAAAACATCGGCCGGAAAACCAATATCGACATAAGTAATGCCGTTGGTATTTTCTCTGCTTTCAAAATAATCTACAGAAGAACCGTCTTTTCCTTCGAGAGTTTTGATTTTAAGCGAATAACTGTCAGAAATTCTCTTTCCTTCAATAATAAAATCGCTGGGACGAAGGTGTGGCAGGCAAGAAGTATCGTCTTTTTTGCTTTGAAAAGCATGAAGTTCAGCATTTTCGTTTTTAATGGCTTCCAAAGAAGTTTTTTGAACCAATTCTTTTACAAGCGCATTTTCCTGTTTTGCTCTTTCTGTCGTATATTTTTTTGAAGGAACGATTTCGCAAACAGCAAAACTTTTGTTTTCTAAGAAGAATTTTTTTATCAGCTCTTCAAGATAGCCTTTTTTATTTTGAATTTTCTGCCTTACTTTTTCAAGAACAGTTCTCAAGCGAAAACTGTCTTCGATTTTATTTCCGTAAAGCCAGGCATTTATCGGTGCCATCATCAGCGATTTAGCAAAAGGTCCGTTTTGACGTTCAATTTCCCGGTGAGAAATTTCAAGTCCCATCAAAGTTGAATCAATATCGTCTTTATCAATTCCATTTTCTACGATTTTATTCAAGGTTGAAAAAACGAGTTCTTTTACTTTTTCGGCGCTGTTTTTCTTAACACCACGCAAACCGACTGTAAAAAGAGTATGAAAAAGTCCGTCAAGTCCCATTCCAGGAGCAGTATCTTCGCCAAGCTCACTTTCGACAAGAGCCTTTTGGAGCGGAGAGCCGTCATGGTTTAAGAGAACGCCTGTCAAAAATATTTTTTCCATATTTTGTTCGGCATTTTTTGATTCTCCCAAATCCCAGGTAACGTAAACAGTGCTTTTCTTTTCTTTTTCTTCGCCAGAAGGTCCGGTTGTCTTTACAAAAAGCTCATTTTCAATTTTTTTTGGAGTTACATATTCAATATGCGTTTTTAAAATTGAATTTCTTACTTCATCTGTCCATTCATAGTCAGGATTTTTTTCTTCAAGCCTTGTCAAAAAATTTTTTTGCAAAAAATCCAGTTGCTTTTCTGTCGGAATATTTCCGTACAAAAAAACAAAACAGTTTTCTGGCCTATACCATCTTTTATGAAAATTTTTGTATTCTTCGTAAGTTAAAAAAGGAATTTTTAAAGGATCGCCACCAGAATCTTCTTCATAAATTGAATTTTTCAACAAATTTCTTACAGGAACGTCCATTGCAACCGATTCAAAAGACGAATAAACGCCTTTCATCTCGTTGTAAACAACTCCCTGAATAGAAGGATTTCCATCTCCGTCAATTTCCAGGCGATGGGCTTCCTGCGCAAAGATTTCAGGCGAAAGCCTAGGGAAAAAAACTGCGTCGGCATAAACGCTCATCAAATTAAAATAATCGGCTTCGACAGTCGAACTCGCAGGATAAACCGTTTTATCTGCATAAGTTGCGGCATTCAAATAAGTTTTTACGCTCTGATTTGAAAGCTGTGTAAAAGGATCTTTTAGAGGATAACGCTCAGAACCGCACAAAACGGAATGTTCCATTATATGGGCAGCGCCGTTTCCCTCAGGATTTGGCGTTCGAAAGGTAAAAGAAAAAAGATTTTCGGTTTCATCGTTAACAAGGTGCAAAATCTCAAGCCCTGTTTTTTTATGCCGCAAATATATTGCCGTTGAATGATAGTCTTTTAATTCAAAAACATTTAAAATACAAAAACCGTTATATTCACTTCCCTTTTTAAAAATCTTTATATCAGACATAAATTTCGTCATCCCTTCCTTTTATAATCAATTTTCCTTCTTCCCAGGCGCGTCTCATATAAGAAAAAAACAAAGAAGTCGCTTTTTCAACATCGGTTTTTCGCATTGGACTTCGCCTTTCTTCTTCGTCAAGAATCATTTTTCGACGGTTTTCTGACACGTTGAATAAAATTTTATTTCTAAAATCGTCTTTTTTGCAGTGAATTACAAATGCAATTTCTTCATCCTGCATCTGCTGTAATTTTTTTTGAATAAATTTGTCGTCAGCATTAACAATATCATCAATTGTAAAAAGCCTTTCCCTCAATTCTTCGCTCAAGAGAGGATCTGAAGAAGAAATTTTATCAAGAAGTTTTTCTTCGTTTGCACTGTCCATCTGCTTTAAAATCTGGGCAAGCACGTTCTTTCCGTCAATTGAATCAGATTTTTCTGTTACAAGCGAATTCATTTTTTTAAGCATTGCTTCGTCAATTCTTGCAACAATATCCGGATTCATTTTCTTGAGTTTTGCCAGATGTAAAATCAATTCCGTTTTTTCTTTTTCGGGAAGCGAATTTATAAACTGGGCGGCTTTTTTTGGCGGAAGGTTAGAACAGACAAGAGCGCGAACATTTGCGCTTTCGTCTTTTAAAAGCGCGGAAATTTTTTCGCTGTCCGCTTCGCTCAGATAATTGAACGGTTTTCCATTTTTAAAAGGAACCGCTTTTTCTAAAACTTCGCCCGCTTTTTTAGCGCCAAAGGCTTTTTCAAGAATATTTCTGGCAACATTCACTCCGCCGTCTTCGCGGGCGCGTTCCGTCAAAGATTTAAATTCTTTTAGGATTGAAACCGCTTCGTCTTTTTCGACTGAACGAATTGTCGCAAGTTCAGGAATTATTTTTTCAACTTGATCTGACGAAAGGTGCGGAAGAATTTTTGCAGCTTCATCAATTCCAATAAGCATTAAAAACTTTGCAACACGCCTGTAAACGTTGTCTTTTCCGTCTGGAGAAGGCTGCTGAACAGGAACTTTTAAAAGCCCGCCGTTTTTAATAGCATTTTTCGAAGCAAAGTCCGAAAATGATTTTTTTTCGGAAACTGGGTTAAAGTTTTTTGGAAATCCAGTCGTTGAAAAATTTTCACCGGAAAAAGTTTTTCCGGCTTTGTCGGCTTCAGATTTTTGAACCACCGGATTTGAATATATCCGTTTTGGATTAAAAGGCTTTACCATTTTTTTTTCGTCTTTTAAGCGGTCAGAAAGCACCATATCCGCAACAGACTTTTCAGAGCCGGAATTTCCAGCAGAATTTTTTAAATAAGCATTAAGTTCAAAATCTGAAAGTTTCATTTATTTCTTTTTTCCGAGATAGGCCTCCCGTACAGATTCATTCTGCAAAAGTTCTTCACCGCTACCCTCTAAAACAATCGAACCAGTTTCAAGAACATAAGCCTTGTCTGCAATTTTTAGAGCCATATTCGCGTTCTGCTCAATCAGAAGAATCGTCACTCCGGCCTTGTTGATTTCTTTTATTATATCAAAAATTTGCTGAACGATAAGAGGGGCCAGCCCTAAAGAAGGCTCATCCATCATCAAAAGTTTAGGCCGGCTCATAAGAGCACGTCCAACAGCAAGCATCTGCTGCTCTCCGCCAGAAAGTGTGCCTGCATACTGCCAGTTTCTTTCTTTTAGACGCGGAAAAAGCGAATAAACCCATTGCAGGTCTTTTTCGATTTCAGTTTTATCTTTTCGTAAATAAGCACCTATACTTAAATTTTCCTTTACGGTCAAATCGGCAAAGACATGTCTTCCTTCTGGACTAAGGGCAATTCCCTGCGAACAGATTTTATCGATTTTCATTCCAGCAAGCTCAGTTCCGCCAAATTCAATAGAACCGCTTTCTGCCTTTACAAGTCCGCTGATTGTACGCAATAAAGTTGACTTTCCGGCACCGTTTGCTCCAATCAGTGTAACGATTTTTCCGACAGGAACCTGAATATCAACACCACGGAGGGCTTTTATTCCGCCGTAAGAAACATGTAAATTCTTTATACTAAGCATTTGAGTCCTCCGATTCTCCAAGATATGCGCTAATAACTTCCGTATTATTTTGAATTTCTTCAGGAATGCCGCTCGCAATCAGCGCTCCAAAATTCAAGACATAGATTCTGTCAGAAATATCCATTACAAGATCCATATGATGTTCAATCATAAAAACAGTCAGATTAAATTCATCGCGAATTCTGCGGATAAATTCTGTAAGCTCGGCGGTTTCCTGAGGATTCATTCCGGCGGCAGGCTCGTCAAGCAAAAGCAGCTGAGGTTCTGTTGCAAGAGCGCGCGCAATTTCAAGACGGCGCTGTAAACCGTAAGGAAGAGATGTACACATTTCGTCTTTTACTTCGTACAAACCAAGAATTTTTAAAAGCCGCTCAACTTCTGCCCTCTGTTTTTTTTCTTCTTTTAAATTCAGACGGAAAGTCGCAGTAAAAATATTGCTTGTACGGCGCAAATGCATTGCAATCAAGACATTGTTAAAAACGCTCTGGCTTTTCCAAAGGCGAATGTTCTGAAAAGTACGCGCAATTCCGAGTTTTGTAATTTTGTCCGGAGTCGGTTCAAGATGACCGAGATACTGGCCTTTTTCGCTTCCTGCGTAAAGTTTTTTCATTTTTCCGCGCGGATGATTTTCCACGATTTTTTTCTCGTTAAAATAAACCGCTCCGTTTGTAGGAGAATAAACACCCGTAATAACATTGAATGCTGTTGTTTTTCCGGCGCCATTCGGCCCTATCAAAGAGACAATCTCGCCTTTATTTACTTCAAGACTGAGAGATTTTACGGCAACAACACCGCCAAACTGCATCGTAATGTTTTCAAGCTTTAAAACGTTCTGAGCCATTACTTCGCCTCCGCAGTTTCTTTTTGCTTGTTAATTTTTTTGTTAAAAAGCTTAAATCTTAAATTTTTAAGAAATTTTATAATTCCGCTTATACTAAATTCATTTTCGCCCATAATTCCTTTTTGATAAAAAAGAACAATCGCCATAATCGCAATTGAGAATACTACTTTTCTAAATCCAGGCCTCAAAAGAGGAACAGTAAATGAACCAATCGTAACCGTTCTGTCCAAAAAGCGAAGCCACCATTCAGAGCAAGCAATAAACAANNAAACAAAAATGAAGAAATACAGCTTCCTGTAATCGATCCCATTCCGCCGATAACAACAATCAGCAAAATTTCGTAAGTCAGAGCAGATTTAAACTGACTTGCCTGAATCGTTGTCTGAAACATTGCCAATAGCGCGCCTGAAATTCCTGCAAAAAATGAACTTACCACAAAACTCAACTGTTTGGTCTGTGCAAGATTTATTCCCATCGCCTCGGCTGCAATTTCATCATCACGGACAGCCTTAAAAGCACGCCCATAAGTAGAATTGATTAAAAGCATTATGATCGCAATACAAATCCCGGAAACAAAAAAATAAAATATGCAGCTCTGAAAAACCGGATATTTTCTCAAAAGGTTAGAACCGTTCGTAACCGCGCCAATTTTGTCCCATTGAAAAAGCGCCCTCACGATTTCGGCAAAACCAAGAGTTGCAATAGCAAGATAGTCGGATTTTAAGTGAAGAACAGGCAGCCCAATTAAAAAAGCGAAAAGAGCGGCAACAATTCCAGCCAGAATCAAAGCAACAAAAACCGGCAAAGTAAACTGAATCAAACCGCCGTCAAAATACTGATAAACCTGAGCCCTTGCAGCAACAGGAATCGTAAAAATTCCATAAGTATACGCTCCAAGAAGCATAAATCCGGCCTGGCCAAGACTAAAAAGTCCTGTAAAACCATTAAGAAGATTCATGCTTACGGCAACAAGAGAATAAATTGCGCCTTTTTTAAGCACAGTAAATAAAATTGAAGTTCGAGGCAAAACAGCTTCAAGAACAGCAAGCACAACAAAAAGAATGCCAAGCAGACAAAAACCGGCAATCAAGTCCTTTTTATTTTTTAAATCATTTAATTTTAACAATTTATTTTGCATTTTCATTCCCGCACTAAACTTTATCAGTTTTCTTTTCGCCAAAAATACCGGTCGGCATAAACATAAGAACAATAATTAAAAGGACAAAAGTAAAAGCATCGCTAAAAGTCGTCCATCCGATTCCCTTTATAATATTTTCACAAATACCAATTATAAAAGCGCCAATTACAGCTCCAGGAACAGAACCAATTCCTCCAAAAACAGCCGCAACAAATGCCTTTAAGCCAGGCATTCCGCCAACAGTAGGCGTAACTCCAGGATAATTAGAAAAAAACAGGATTGAACCGACTGCTGCCAAAAAAGAACCGATAACAAAAGTTGTGCTTATGACAGAATCTATTTTAATTCCCATAAGCTGGGCAGTTTCAAAATCTCTCGAAACAGCACGCATCGCCATTCCAATTTTTGTTTTTTTAATCAAAAGTACAAGGGCAAGAACAAGAAAAATCGTCAAAAATGGAGTAATAACCGTAACGCGCTTTGTAATTGCGCCGGCAATTGTAATAGAATCAGAAATCCACGGAATAGTAGGATATTTTTTTAAAAGACCGCCAGTAATATAAAGGGCAATATTCTGCAAAAGATAAGACATTCCGATTGCCGAAATCATAATCGACATACGAGGCGCATTTCTCAAAGGTTTGTATGCAATTCTTTCAACCGAAAATCCAAGCAAAACAGTAAGCACGACAGTAAAAACAACAGCAAGCCACAAAGGCAAAATTGTATAACTATAAACCATTATAAGCCCGGCAGCCATAAAAACATCTCCGTGCGCAAAGTTAATCAGTCTCAAAATTCCATAAACCATCGTATAACCAATGGCAATAAGCGCATATTGACCGCCAGTCGAAACTCCTGCAAGAAGATACGGCAAATTACTCTGTAAAAAATCCATTTATTCTTCCATTGTTTTTAATTTTTTGGGGCTGTTTCTGCGCAAGCACAGAAAACGGGCTGTCCAGGGTTTCATTCTAAAAAAGTCAATCCGCATGCGAATTGATTTTTTTAGAACGCTCCGCGCCCTTACCATCCCTCAGCCAGACTGAACTTGCAAAAAAAATACTTTTCAGCCATACCAATATTTTATCATAAAAAAACATCTGCAGTTTTATCAGTTTATGACAAACTCTTGCAGATGTTTTTTGTTTTATTAAATTATTTTACGCTCTGCTGAGCAACAAAATCCCATTTTCCAGTCTTTGTGTTTACCTTTTTAATATAGGCAACATCGCGTACTGCGTCTCCAGCTGCATCAAAAGCAATGCTTCCAGAAACTCCCTTGTACGAAGTTTTTGGCAAAGCAGCTTTTACAGCGTCAGGTTTTATAGAACCAGCATTCTTAATCGCTTCAAGAGCTGTGTAATAAGCGTCAAATCCCATTGCAGAAACAGCAGCAATTTCATCATCACCGCCGTTATTTGTTTTTGCAGTAGCATTTGTGTTGATGTAGTTGCGGAATCCGTTTACAAAATCAACAACCTGAGGATCATCAGAGCCTTCAACAAAGAATGTCGTTACATAAATACCGATGTTTGTTCCTTTTGCAGAAGCCAAAATAACGTTAGAATCCCAGGTATCGCTTGCAAGAAGTGGAATTGAAAGTCCCTGAGTATTTGCCTGTTCAATAATAAGAGCCGCAGCTTCAATAGAAGTTGGAGTAAACATTACATCTGCGCCGCAGTTTTTTGCATTTGCAACATAGGCCGCAAAGTCGCTTGTACCGTCAGGGAATGTTTCATAAACAACTTCAATTCCGAGTTTTTTTGCAGCCTCAATAAAGTAATTGCACAATCCTACAGAATAGTCATCGCCAAGTTTTGCAAGTGCATAGGCTTTTTTAGCATTAAAAACAGACTTTGCAAGATAAGCGTGAACTGAGCCCTGGAACGGATCAAGAAAGCAGATACGGAAATAATGGTCATTTCCAGCAGTAACCTGAGGGTTTGTACAAGTTACTCCAATTGCAGGAACACCAGCCGAAGCAAAAGTATCAGAAGCTGCAATAGATACTCCGGAACCATAAGAACCCAAAACTACAGAAACACCTTTAGAAATAAGTTCTGAAGCGGCAGAAACAGCCTTATCATTTGAAGACTCATTATCAACAATTTCAAGCTGAACTTTGTATTCTGTTCCGCCAATATTTACAGTCGGAGTAATGCTGTTTGCATACTGAATACCAAGAGTCTCCTGTTTACCACCGGCACCATTGTCGCCAGAAGCAGGTTCAAAAACACCAATTTTAACAGTAGGAGTTTTTTCTCCACAGCTAACCAAAAGAGCAGCCGACAAAACGCCGGCTAATGCAACAAGAACACTTTTTTTCATTTTAATACCTCTCACAAAAAAAAGACCTTTCTATTATACTATCAATTTCCGCCTAATTCAATTTAAAAACAAAAAAGGCCTGCATTTTTTTATAAAACACAGACCCCTTTGTCTAAAAACTAAAATACCGGATATTTAATTCAATATATCAAATAAAGAATAAAACCACAAGTTTGAATTAGAATTTTCCGTCAATTTTTTCAATACATCTGTCGCCAAAATTATCAATCAAAACGGCTAAAAGAGAAAAAACAACAGAAGAAACTAAAATCAAAACAGCGCATATAATTCCAAATAACATAATAATCTCCAAATCAAAAAAAAATTAAAAAATTCAAAACTGCAAAATAAAGATTTTTTGCAGGCTAAAAAAAATTACTTAAAAAACACAATGCAACCAACAGTCATGACTGCAAAAATAACAAGCACAATAATAAAACCCATCATATAAAACCTCTGAGAAAAATTTAAAATAAGGTCAAAATTATGATTTTTACGTTTTATTTAGACGACAGTCTGAAGGAAAATAATGTTTTGAATTGATTTTGGAAGAAGAAGCACCCGAAAAGTGCTTAAAGAAATATTCGATGAAGAAGAAAGAAAAGCGGAAGAAAATCCTAAATCTTCAAAAAGAAGATTTCCTGAAAAACCGCCGAAAGATTCAGTTTTCTTTTGCGAGCGTGAAAATGTACGCTCGATTATTTTCGCTTCATTTACAGACGCGGAAATGAATTCTTGCGACGGAGAATGAACAGCGATGATTTTTACATCGTCAGATGAAGAAAAAACCGCTTTCTGTGTACTTATTCCCGCATATGAAGAAAACAAAGCGAGAAATGAAAATACAATGTACAGAAAACGGCTTTTCATAATTTTTACTTTTTATGAATTTAAGGCGATTTCGACGAGCTCAATCACCGCAAATCAAATTGTTAAATTAACGCAATCCGCCATAAGTTGCGATTGATTTTGCCTTTGCAAAATCACAAGCTACATGCGACGGAACGAAGCGACTAGCGAAGTCCGCCGTATGTAGCGATGAATACTCCGGCTGCCATTGCAGTTCCGATTACACCAGCAACGTTCGGTCCCATCGCATTCATCAAGATGAAGTTTGAAGGGTCTTCGCTCTGCGCAACCTTATGCGCAACGCGGGCTGCCATTGGAACAGCAGAAACACCTGCCGAACCGATGAGAGGATTGATTTTCTTTCCTTTTGGAAGGAAAACGTTCATCAATTTTGCCATCAAAAGTCCGCCGGCTGTTGCAACTGCGAAAGCTACAAGACCAAGAACAATAATTCCGAGAGATTCTCCCTTGATGATTTTTTCCGGTGTCATCTGAGAACCTACACCCAAAGAAAGGAGAATTGAGACAATGTTCATCAATTCGTTCTCCATTGTCTTTGAAAGACGGGCAGCCGCTCCAGACTCTTTTACAAAGTTACCGAAAGCAAGCATACCGATAAGAGGAGCCGCCGGAGGCAATAAAAGGATTGTCAAAACAAGAAGCATCAATGGGAACAAAACTTTTTCTGTCTTTGAAACCTGGCGTGGGTTTTCCATGTGAATCATGCGTTCTTTTTTAGTTGTAAGGAGCTTCATAATCGGAGGCTGAATCATCGGAACCAAAGCCATGTAAGAGTAAGCCGCAACTGCGATTACGCCCATAAGCTCAGGAGCAAGTTTTCCAGAAACGTAAATTGATGTAGGACCGTCCGCGCCGCCGATAATTCCGATTGCGCAAGCCTGCAAGATGTTGTAGTTCAAACCGAACATATTCATGATTGCAACGCCGAACAATGTAAAGAATACACCAAACTGTGCCGCGCCGCCCAAAATTGCTGTCTTAGGATTTGCGATAAGCGGTCCGAAGTCCGTCATCGCGCCGATTCCCATAAAAATCAGCATAGGGAAGAACTCGTTTCCAACACCAGCCTTGTAAATAATCGCCAACATTCCGTCTGGAAGGTCGCCCATTCCAGCTCCAACAATGTTTACTAAGATTGTACCAAATCCGATCGGAATCAAAAGAAGAGGTTCAAAACCTTTTCCTACAGCAAGGTAAACGATTAAGAATCCAATCGCAATCATAATCAACGACTGCCAGCCAGGAGCTTTTCCCCAGTCAGTCTGAGGAGTTTCTTTTACTTCCTGCATTACGCCTGTTGGATTAGGATCTACTCTCTGCTGTTTTATCATCTGGTAAATTCCAGTTGACTTACCAATGTTCTGGATGAATTTTCCGACATTTATTTCATGCTCTTCGCCCCAGTTCTCAGTTCCTTTGATAACGCGGTTAAGACCGTGTCCCTCTGGAGCTGGAGTTGCCGGAGCAGTTACAGCTGAAGCTGCATCTTCCGCAGCGTCGCCTGCTGTCTGGGCAAGAACTTTAGAACCTGTGCTCAACACGAAAGCAACTGCCATGATTGCACAAGTAACACCAAGAACCTGCTTTCTAAAATTTTTGTTCAAATCGATCATTTCGTTTAATTTCCTAATAAATCCGTCATTGCAAGAAATGTATCTTACGAGATAATTCTTGCAACAACGATTAATTCTTACTGAATTTCAGCAACAGTCTGTCCGTTAGAAACCTGAGTTCCTGCAGGAACTGTGAAGTGAACTTTGCCAGCCGCGCCAGCTTTGATTTCAAGCTCCATTTTCATTGACTCAATGATGATTACAGTTGTATCAGCCTGAACGCTTGCGCCTTCAGCAACAGCGTATTTGAGCAAAGTTCCAGCAACTGGAGCTTTTACAGCTTTTCCGCCAGCAGAAGCAGCTGCTGCAGGAGCGGCAGCCGAAGCAGGATTTGCGGCAGGCGCAGGAGCAACTTTTACAACTCCGCCAATTGTCGCGATAACCTGGCCGTTTGCAATCTGAGTTCCTGTTGGAACTGTGTATGTGATTGTGCCGTCAGCAGGAGATTTTACTTCAAGCTCCATCTTCATTGACTCAACAATGATGATTGTCTGGCCTTTTGTAACTTTTGTTCCGTTAGAGAAGCACTGCTTGAGCAAAGTTCCAGCAACTGGAGCTTTTACATCTTCTCCGCCGACTGTTGTTGCGGCAGCAGCTGGAGCAGACGCGCTTGCAGCTCCGAATGTTACATTGTAAGGAGTTCCGTCAACAGTAACATTGTCGCCGTTAGCAGTAACCTGATAGCTCTGTCCGTTTACAGTTACAGTGTAAGAGCCGTTTGCAGACTTAGTTTCCGCTTTTGGAGTCTCTTTAAGACCGAATGTCTTTTCTGCGTCAACAGGACCGTTTGCGCGAGTCTCAAAGAATTTAGCGGCAACTTTCGGGAACATAGCGTAAGTAAGAGTATCCTCAACAGAGCCGTTTCCGCCGTTTTTCTTCGCTTCTTCAACCATTTTGTCCCACTCAGGAGCAATGAGGTCAGCTGGACGGCAGTCAATAACTTTGTCCATTTTGTTAAGCTCAAGAGCTTTCTTAACGAGGTCAGCGTTTGGAGCAGCTGGAACTTTTCCGTATTTTCCAACGAGAAGGTCTCTGAATTCCTGAGTAAGGTTGTTGTAGCGTCCGAAGAGAACGTTGAATACAGCCTGAGTTCCGACAATCTGAGAAGTTGGAGTTACAAGAGGAACATATCCTACATCTTTCTGAACGAGAGGAATTTCTTTCAATACATCGTCGATTTTGTCAGATGCGCCCTGCTGTTTGAGCTGGTTTTCGAGATTAGAAAGCATTCCGCCTGGAACCTGAGATTTAAGGATGCGAGTGTCAGCTCCCAAGAATTTTGACTCAAGAGAAGCATAGTGCTTGCGGATTTCGCGGAAGTAAGCAGCAATTTCAAGCAAAGCAGAAATATCAAGGCCTGTGTCGTACTCAGTTCCTTTGAGCATTTCAACAACAGTTTCTGTCGGAGAATGAGAAGTTCCCATTGCCATTGAAGAAATCGCAGTGTCAAGAACGTCAGCTCCAGCCTCAGCAGCCTTCAAGAGGGTAGCAACTGAAAGACCAGTTGTGGCATGAGAGTGAATCTCAACTGGAAGGTCAACCTTTGACTTGATTGCTTTTACAAGGTCATAAGCCTCATATGGCTTCAAGAGACCAGACATATCTTTGATACAGATAGAATCCGCGCCGAAGTCAGCGTATGTCTTTGCCAGGTCAGCGTAGATTTCTTTTGTGTGATATGGAGTTGTAGCGTAAGAAATCGCCATCTGAACGTGCTTTCCAGTCTTTTTTGCGGCTTTTGTAGCGCGCTCAAGGTTGCGAGGGTCGTTGCAGGCATCAAAAATACGGAAAACATCAACTCCGTTGTTTGCTGCTGTCTCAACGAATTTGTCAACAACATCATCAGCGTAGTGGCGGTAGCCAAGAAGGTTCTGTCCGCGCAAGAGCATCATGATTTTTGTGTTCGGCATTGCAGCGTGAAGCTTTCTAAGGCGCTCCCACGGATCTTCATTCAAGAAGCGGATACAAGAATCGTAAGTAGCTCCGCCCCAAGCCTCAGCAGCCCAATATCCGATTTTGTCGATTTTTGGAGCGATTGGCAGCATATCAGCTGTCGTCATACGTGTCGCGTGAAGAGACTGTGTAGCATCACGCAAAACAAGTTCAGAAATTCCAATTTTCTTTGCCATTTTGTCAAATACCTCTAAAATTAGTTTTTATTGCGCAGTGCTGTTGCAATAGCCGCAACAACTGCTTTCTGGTCAACCTGTGCGGCCGCAGGAGCTGCACTTTCGGCTTTTGGCGCCTCTTTGTCAAGTTTGGCCGCATGAATAACTACTCTAAGCAAGTTCATAAAGCCAATCAAGATGATGAGGAAGGCAAAAACGACACACATACCCAGGACAGTAAGAATTGCGCTCTGTCCCAGCATTTCTTGGATTGTCATATTTCCTCCATAAATGAAATATTTTTATTTAAAATGATTGAATATTAGTAAAAGTATAAATTATTGAAAATCTTTATTCAATGATTCCAGACTTGTTTAACGATTTTTTTACACTGCAAAATGAATAAAAAAAGAGGAAAAGACACCTT
>NZ_DLLH01000044.1:7331-9527 GCF_002476655.1 Treponema sp. UBA7567 | reverse complement strand
AGGAAACTACTATGACTAAAAATGTATCAGCTTCATTTGACCTGGAACAGAAACAGACGGAAATGATTGACAAAAAACTTGAAAGAATTAAATATGCGGATGACCTTATAATTGATTTGACGGTCCGCGTAAAGCACGAAAAGGAATATTCTTTCGATGCAACTGCCAATTTCCGTTGGGGAAGTCAGGCTCATGTCAGTGCTAAGGATTTTGATTTTGGTGCTGCGCTCAACAAAATGATGGACGTGCTTGATACAAAAATCAAAAAGGAAAAAGATAAAATTCAGGAAAAATAATGTTTAATTCAGTTTACGCACAAAAGATGTGTGTTTAAGTTGAATATTGAAAATTTTGTAAAATTTCAAACGCCGTCTGACGGTTGATAAAACTTTTGGACGGTGTTTTTTTGTCTTTTTTTCGTTAGTTTTAGTCTTAAAATTTTTTTATATTCAAAAAAAATATTTGCAAAAAAGATTTTTTTGTCTTGAATACTATCCTTATTGTTTGTATAGTAATGAATATGGATAAACCGTTTACAGTTCTCGATTTGCTTGATATGGATTTAAAAGGTCACAATGCCCTTGATTTGCGGTGTCTTGCTGGTCGAAAGGGGCTTAACCGTACAATTTCGGTGCCTGACATAAACCGTCCTGGGCTTGAGCTTTCTGGTTTTTATGATTCTTTTGACTGTGATCGGGTTCAGCTTTTTGGGCATGGAGAAACGGCATATCTTTTAAAACTCAAAAAAGAAAAAAAATCTTCTTCAATAGAAAAATTATTTTCTTATAACATTCCTTGCGTTGTTTTTACGCATAGCCTTGAGCCAGATGAAGTTTTTCTGGAAATTGCAGAAAAAAATGGCTGCGCAGTTTTGCAGACGAGTCTTGAATCTTCTGAATTTTCGATGCGGCTTTTGCGCGTTTTTTCAAATGTTTTTGCTCCAAAAAAGACATTGCATGGAGTTCTTGTAGAAGTTTACGGTATCGGAATCCTTCTCATGGGACATTCCGGCGTTGGAAAATCTGAATGTGCGCTTGAGCTTGTTGAGCGCGGGCATAGGCTTGTTGCGGATGATATTGTTCAAATTCGTTGTGTGAACGGAAACTCTGTTTTGGGGCAGGGCGCAAATACTTTTATAAGCCACCATATGGAAATTCGCGGTTTAGGAATTATAAACGTAAGCCAGCTCTATGGAGTTGGTTCAATCCGCGAGCAAAAAGAAGTTCAGCTTATCATCAAACTGGAAGAATGGGATCAAAATAAAATTTATGACAGAATTGGTACTGATCAGACGAGCACTGATTTGCTCGGAGTAAAAGTTCCTACAATCGAAATTCCTGTTCGCCCTGGAAGAAACCTTCCAATTATTATTGAAGCTGCTGCGATGAATGAACGCTTAAAAGCGATGGGTTATAATTCTGCAAGGGATTTTAATCAGAATATTCTAAAATGGATTGAATCCGGAGAGGCACAGACCGCTTATTATGGTTCTGACGACTCTTATTAAAATTTATAAAGAGAAGTTGCCTGAATAGTTTTTATTAGCGATTGTTAAGCTGTTGAAATAGCCATGCTGCTTATATTATAAGGTGTAAGTTTTTTTCAATAACTCAATTATTGCAAATTTTACTTATTTGACAGCTTCTTCAAAGAGGTCTTTTATGACAGAAAAAATTTTGACAGTACGCAACCGTGCTGGAATTCACGCTCGTCCTGCTGCCTTGATTGCGCAGACAGCAAACAAATTTGCCTGCGAAGTTACAATGATTAAAGATGATGCTGAAGTAAACGCAAAATCAATAATGGGTGTGATTACAATGGCTGCGGCCTATAACACGAATATTACTCTCAGAACGGACGGTGCTGACGAAGTTCAATGTGCCGATGCTATTGCTCAGCTTTTTGATAAAAAATTTGAAGAAGAATAAAGAGATTTTCGAGTTTTTCGAAAAATTTCTGCTTTTTTAGCGAATCAAGGAGGAGATGCAAGGTAAAAAATGCCTAAATCCTGGCTGTTTTTATCTTTTATTAGTTTTTTGTTTGTTGAAAAGCAGAAAAAAGGTCGAAATCGAAAATTATATTTTTTATTGGCTTTTTATGGGAGACGAAATAGAATCTTTGTCTGAAATAGCGTCAAAGTTTTTATTCACAAGTTTGCGTCGCAAACTTTCTTATCATCTGTTGTTTCTCACTTCG
>NZ_DLLH01000044.1:0-7311 GCF_002476655.1 Treponema sp. UBA7567 | reverse complement strand
AAGTCAATTCTAAAACTGAAGTTTTAACCTTGGCTTTTTATGGGAGGAAAAATGAAAGAACTTACAGAGCGCCAGCGTGAAGTTTTGAATTTTATTTCGGTTTTTTCAAAGGAAAATTCTTATCCGCCGACTGTTCGTGAAATAAGCGAGCATTTTGAAATTTCAATTCGGGCAGTGCAGGATCATATTGCTGCTTTGCAAAAAAAGAATTGTATTTCGATTAAACCGAAAAGTTCCAGATCTATCCGCGTTATCCGTAATGACAGCAGCGATGAAAGTATTCCACATCCTGCTTATATTGGGAAAGTTCCTTTGCTCGGTACTGTTGCCGCAGGAAAACCTCTTTTGAGTGAAGAAAATTTGGACGGTTATATAAACCTGACAGAGCCTTTTATTCGTCCTGGAAAAAGCTATTTTGCGCTTCGCGTTCGTGGTACAAGTATGATAAATGCCGGAATTCTCGAAGGAGATCTTGCAATTATTGAACAGTGCGAAACTGCTGTTGACGGACAGATTGTTGTTGCCGTAATTGATGATGCAATCACCTTAAAACGCTATTATCGCGAGTCAGACAGGATAAAGCTTCAGCCAGAAAACCCTGATTTTAAGCCGATTTATGCAAAAGATCTGCGCGTTGTTGGAATTCTCTCGAATATTGTTCGTACATACTAAAACTGAATAAATTCTGCAATGTCGGCACCGATTTATCTTTATACCGGACCTGAAGCCGGTGAAAAAAATGATCAGATTCTCGCATTAAAGGAAGAACTGCGCAAAAAAATAGGCAGCAGTGACGATTTTGTTTATTACGGAACGGATTTAAATATGAGTGATGTTGTTGCGCAGTTGATGACAGAATCCCTTTTTATTCCTGCGACATTTATTACAATCCGCAATGCCGAACTTGTAAAAGACAAAAAAGACATTGATATGCTGGCACAGTGGGTTCAGACTGTCGAAAAAACAAAAAAAGAAACGACAGTGCTGGTTCTTGTGTCTGACGAACTAAAAGTAGATTCTAAGCTTGAAAAACTTGTTCCTGCTGCAAATAAAAAAATTTTTTGGGAGATGTTTGAAAATCGCAAGGAGCAATGGCTGTATTCTTTTTTTAAGAAAAACGGTTATGTCCTTGAGCCAGACGCTGCGGCTTCTATTTTGGAAATGGTAGAAAATAATACTGAGGCCCTCAGAAACGAATGCAGCCGCTTTTTTATGTGTTTTGAACAGGGGCATTTTGTTACAGCCGCCGATGTTGAACAGATTTTGGCGCATAATCGTGAAGAATCGGCTTTTACACTTTTTGGGGCAATGGTTGAGCAGGATTTGCCTCAAAAAAGGTTTGAAAACTGCCTGGAAATTCTTCAGAAAATTAGGCTGTCAAAAAAAGACAGCGATGCCGTTGTAATAATTGCGGGGCTTTTATATTGCTTTAGAAAACTTGCGCTTTGGCAGTCGTTGCATGCGGCAGGTTCTCCAAATGAAGCTGAGTTAAAGAAAAATGGCTTTGCATCAAAAACTGCACGGTCTCAATATTCTTCGGCAGGCAGAATTTGGACTGGCGGGCAGGTTGCCGCGATTGTTGCTCTGCTTTCAAAAACAGATATTGATATTCGTTCATCTGGAACAGCTTTTCAAGATACTCTACTATCTCTAATGATTTACGAAATTGTAATAAAAAACGGCGCTTATTGTTCTGAATACGAGTAAATGAATGTTGCTCTATGCCGATAACTTAATTATAATTATTGTGGATTTTGGATTATAATTTTTTACTATGAAAAAAAATTAAAAAAACAGAAAGATGATGAAATTCATTTGTTTTTTTTAATTTTTATTTGGAGGAAAAATTGAAAAAGTTAATTTCAGCGCTTGCATGTATTCTGACTGTTCTTTTTGTAATTTCCTGCGGTTCAACTCCAGAAGCTGAGCCGGAGCCGACTGTAAAAGATGCGGCAGAGGAAATTAAAAAGGATGTAGAGGAAACTGTTGACTTCTCAGCAGCAAACAAATCTCTTCTTGCCTTGACGGAAGCTGCACGACAGAGCTCAATCGAATTTGGATCAGAAAAGTATTTTCCTGATGGATTTTCTGTTGCAGAAACAAAATATACTTCTATAAAAAACAATGTCGAAACAGATTCTTCAAAAGATTATTCTGCGGAAATAAAAGACCTTACTGCTCGTTATAATTCTCTTGCTTCTGCAAGTCAGGCTGCTGCCTTAAAAGAAAAGGCAGACGCGCTTTCTCTAGCAAACGAAAATCAAAAAGCCTACGACGATGGAAAAAAGGCTCTTGAAGAATATTCTGCGTTTGGAGCAGACAAAGACGGAGCAACTCTTCTTGCAAAGGCAAATGAAGCGCTTGCCGCTTACAACGATGTTGTAAATAAAGGGCTTAAGGCAAATGCGGCCCGCGAAAGACAGTCTGCGCTCGAAGCAAAAAGAAATGCTGACAAAGTAAGAGCCGGTGTTGCAAAAAAAGAAGAATACAAAAAAGCTTCTGAAATTTTTAAGAAAGCAGATTCTTCTTATGTGACAGCGAATATCGAAGGCGCATTTAACGGATATAAAACTGCTAAAGAGACATATTCTGCTTTGTACGAAGAAATTAAAGAAAAACGTGCTGCTGCGCAGGCTTTAATCGATGCAGCAAAACAGAAGGTTGCTGATTCTGAAAATTATGCGAAAGAAGCAGATTCAATTGCTCCTCTCGAAGGCGTAGTTGCGGGAATTGAAGCAGAAGATGCAGTTCTTCTTGAAGAAGATAATTTTGCTAATCCAGAAGATGCGGTAATCAATGTTGAAGATGGTACAACTGCAAAAACGGCAGAAAAAGTTGCGGAAACTGCAATTGCGGTAGAAAATGTAGCCTCAAATGCTGTTGAATCAGTAATCCAAAATTCACAGAATACATCGGAGGCTAAATAATGAAAAAAAGTATTACAGTTTTATTGGCGGTAATTTCGGCCTCTGTGCTTTTTGCCGTAAGTTATAAAAATAACACTTACCAAAAGCTTGCAAACGAATATACAAAAAAGGCCCAGAATGCTTTGGATGCAGGAGATTATGTTCTTGCTGAAGAGTATGCGAAAAAAGCAGAAGAAAATGCCGCTCTTTCTCAAGCATATATTCAGAAAATGCTTGCAAAATCGGAAGCTGATTCTGTAATGAAAAACGCGTCAAAACGTCTTGATTATGCAAAATCAATCAATGCAGATAAAAATTTCCCAATGGCATATACAGCCGCTCAAAAATCTTATGCAAGTGCAGATGATGCTTACAAAACAGAAGATTACACGACAGCTGCAGCCTATGCAAAACAAGTGTTAGAAACTCTTGCCGATATAAAAGAGATTACACCGCTTCCGCAGTATTATATTGTTCGTCCGTGGGAAGAAACAAAAGACTGTTACTGGAATATTTCTGGCCGGTCTTATGTTTATAACAATCCTTTGCTTTGGGAAAATCTGTATCAGGCAAACAAATCTAATATGCCAAAACCAAGCGATCCAAACTTGATTATGCCTGGAATGAAAATGGAAATTCCTAGTTTGACAGGCGAATATCGAGAAGGCGTTTATTCTCCTTCAAAAAAGTACGACGGCTATTCTGCCGTAAATGCTGAAAAATAAAAAATGCGTAAAAAGGCAGAAAATTTTTTATTTTCTGCCTTTTTTGTTTTAAATCTAAAAACTTCCAGAATCTTCCGCCTGCCGGAAAAGCATTAGCGCGCTGCACATAAGAGCGTGAGGCATTTGCGGAGTTCCCATTTTTTCGTAAACTTCGCTTTTTGGCATTTCAAGGTAATTTAAATATTCGTCAGAATCTAAATTTTGAGAGCCGGTTTCTTTTAAGTCAAAGGCCGCAAACACGTGAAAGTGGTTTGTCATAAAAGCCGGGTTTGGATTTATTTTTCCAAGATAGAGCATTTTTTCTGCAGCACAGCCGGTTTCTTCTTTTAATTCGCGGATTGCTCCTTGAAGCGGAGATTCTCCGTCGTCAACTACGCCGCCCGGAAATTCAATGCTAAGCGCTTTTTCTCCGTGCCGCCACTGCTTGACCATTATAAAATTTTCGTTTTTGACAGGAATTACTGCAACCCAATCTCTTGAGTCAATCGAAATGTAGCTGTGTTTCTGACCGTCGCTTGCAGTTGCCGGTGTCTGGCAGACGGTTGCTATCGGAGTTTTTAAAAGGATTTCTTTTTCGCCTTCTGTCCATACGAGCTGCGAGTCGCTGAAAGAATTTGCCATAGTTTTTTTTCCTTGTTTTGATAAAATTTGTAATTTTTTTGCAATTTTTTAAAGTTTTGACTTAAAACCGAGTTTATTTTATTATATTTAAAGTGATAAAAGTTTAAAGGGAAAAAAATCGTTCAAAATTAAATTTTACAGCATTTAAAAGTGTTGAATTTTTAGCCCTTGCAGTTTTCCAATGGAGGATTTATGGCAATAATTACTTTTTCTAGACAGGCGGCAGCACTTGGAGATGAACTTAGTCAGCTTGTTGCTAAAAAAATGAATTACACATTTGTTGGTCGTGAAGATTTGGAAAAGAAAATAGTTGCGCTTGGATTTCCAAAGGAAAAACTTCATAAATACGATGAAAAGACGCCAGGATTTTTTGCTTCTCTTGCAAAAGACCGCGATGAATATCTTGATTATTTGCAGACGGCTGTTTTGGAAGTTGCTGATGAAAACAACTGTGTAATTGTTGGCCGTGGTTCTTCTGTAATTCTTAATTCTGTTCAAAACCATTTTTGTTTTAGAGTTTTGGCTTCAAAAAACGACCGCATCCAGCGTTTGAACGAACTTCTGCAACTTGACGAAAAGCGGGCAGAAAAAAAACTTGCGGTAGCAGATAAACAGAAGTCTGGTTTTTATAAAAGCTTTTTTAATTGTCAGGTTGACGACCCGACACTTTATCATGCAGTGATTAACACTTCGGCAGTGGACTTGGATGCTGCCGCAGAAATGATTGTTGCCCTTGTCAAAACTTCAATTACCCAGAAAAAAGAAGAACTTGGACGTTTGCGTCTTGACGAAATGCTTGTTTGTCAGCGAATTGTAAATATGCTGATTCTTGAATATTGCCTGAATATAAACTTCTTGCATGCAACTGCACGCGACGGAAAAGTAATATTGCATGGAGTTGCAGATTCTACAGCGATTGTTGAGCGCGCTCTTACAATTACTCAGGCTGAACTTCCGGAATACAAGGTTGAATCTGCGATAAACGTTGTTCAGGATTTTAAGGCTTATCCACAATGAGTTTTTACGCCTGTCTTTCATTTGCAATAGTAAGTTTATGTCTTGGCGGAGTTGCTGGCTGCCTTTTTTGCGTAGCTTTTGCCAAAATTTTTCATAAAAAGTTTTTAAAAGCGAGAATTTCCGTAGTTTTTTTGCTTTTAAGCGTTGTTGTTGCGTTTGGAGCCGGCGGCTTTGTATTTATTAAAAACCCATCTTTTGAGCTTTCAGCATTTTTGACGGAAAAACTTTTCTTTTTCGCTCTTTTTGCCGCCGGCTTTTTGGGAGCTGTTTTTTGGAAAACTGTTTTTCCTGTTTTGATTGCATTTTATATTGCGCTTTCGGCTTTTACAGGAATTGCCCTTTATTCTGAATTTGGAATTTTGCCGGACAACATGAGCGTTACTTTGAATAAAACTTTTATTGAAGCTGGGAAATCGACTTTTTTTGTAGATTCTCCGGAAAATAAAAGTCTTGCGGTTGAAGTTTATGTTTTGCCAAAAAAACTTTTGCTTCCTCTGCCACGGGTTTGGTATCGCGTAATCGGGACTGTTGATTCTTCTTATATTGATGATGGAAAAAATATCCGGCTTTCATCTGAGTTTTCTGGCGATGTTTTGTTAGACGAAAATTCAAAAAATAGCCAGAAAAATTCTTTTTTTGCAAGGCACTTAAGAAATTACATGGGATGGGTTTTAAAAACTCGCAAAAACCTGCTTGTTCCGCTTCCGCAGAATGAGCTTTTGCCTTCTGTTTATACGCTTAAGTTTAAGAGAAAAACAGAAATCCTTTCGTGCAGGCTTGAAAAAAATCTGTAGCGGAATTTTTGCTTTAAAGTTAAATTTTTGCGTAAGGCTATGGAACCCTTGCAAGGCAATCCGCCAAAGGCGGACGAGCGGACAGCGAGGGGTGGAACAGCCGGCGGCAGCTTGTTGCCGATACGCCTGTATTTTTACAGCTTTTTTTATTACTTGACTTTTTAACGTCTTGTCAGAATACTTAGAAATATGAAAGTTTCTAATAAATTTACTGTTGCCCGGTTGATTTTTGCACCGATTTTTTTCCTGATTTATAATATTCCGATTTGGACTGGCAATAAAAATCTTGCGTTTATTTCTGCCTGTGTCATGATTCCTTCTCTTATTGTTATGGAGCTGACGGATTATTGGGACGGACATTATGCGCGAAAACACAACGAGGTAAGTGATTTAGGAAAACTTTTTGATCCGTTTGCCGATGTGATGCTCAATTTGACGGTTTTTATTTCGGCACTTAATTCGTTTGACCCAAAAATGGGCTCTTATATGCCGGTTGTAATTTTTGTTCTTATTATGTACCGCGAGTTCTGCCAGAATTTTTTGAGAATGCTTGCGATTCGTCAGGGCGTTGCAATCGCTGCCCGAAAAGGCGGAAAGGTTAAGACCGTTTTTTATATAATTTCTGGATTTTTTATGCTTGCGGCCGAGAGTTTTATTCGTTTTGGGCTGGTTGAATTTTGCGATGCAAAATTTGGCATTGATTTTACGGCCTTTTATCCTTGTGCAAAAATTGCAATCCAGGCTTTTTATGTTGTTTGCCTTGTTTTGAGTTACACTTCGTTTGTTGATTACTTAAAAAAATTTGGTTCGGTTTTTAAGGATATGTAATTTTTTTTGAATTTTGAGCACCTGTTTTTTTGCAGGTGCTTTTTTCGTTTTAAATGGTTTTTCTTTATTTTTGAAGCTTTTGGAGCGCATTTTTTTGAAAAGATACAATTTTCTCGTACTAAGGAAAGTTTTTATTTTTAACTTGCTTTCCACCCTTCGCTAACGCTCATTGAATCTGCGGTTTCACTCTGTTTTACCGCAGATTCAACTTCGGGGTTTCAATCAAGGCTATGATTTAGTTTTTCAGCCGGCGGCAACTGACTTGAAAAAAATAAGGAAAAAAAAGATAAAATATAACAAAATCTTTATGATAAATTTTGAAAAAAATAAAAAGTCCGATATTGACGAATTTTTATCTGTATGTTAATATATTTTTCGTTGCGAGATAGCGACTTAATAGGTTCTTTGAAAAGAAAAATC
>NZ_DLLH01000073.1:0-60617 GCF_002476655.1 Treponema sp. UBA7567 | reverse complement strand
TGTCCTTTCGGACAAGGGATTGGAAGGGCGGCGGAGCCGTTTGCGGCTGCCGGCAGCCGCAAATGCAGCGCGGCTAGCGCGGAACCCTGGAAAGCCCGGTTTTTTCGTTTTGTAAAAACGAAAAAATGGCCCCGATTTATCAAAAAAATCTTTATTTTTGTGCAGTTGAATATTTATTTACGTTTTTTTTACTGATAGAATATTTTTTACAGGAGATTGTTTACGCTTTTTTTTGGAGGATTTATGAATAACGAGAAAGCTATCAAGGCGTTGGAACAGGTCAAAACCTATGTTTCTGCAAATTCGCTCGACGAACTCGACTACGCTATCGAAGTTCTGAAAAAACTGGAAAAAGAAGGCGTTAAAGATCCGCTTAACACTGATTTTTCTGCCATTAAAAAGTAATTTAGGAGATTTTGCTTAAAATGAATATGATTGGAACTTTTTGGTCGCTTGTACCGCCGGTTGTTGCTATTGCGCTGGCATTGATTACTAAAGAAGTTTATTCTTCGCTTTTTATCGGCATTGTAATCGGCGCCGTTTTTTATTCTGTGAGCGTTGGCTCGGGTTTTGCGGGATTTATTTCGCATCTTTTAAACAATACTGTCGGCGAAGGCGATGATGCTGTTTCTTACGGTTTGATTTCGTGTATTTCTGACAGTTACAATGTCGGAATTCTCGCTTTTCTTGTAATTCTCGGAACTATGGTTGCCCTTATGAACAAGGCTGGCGGTTCTGCCGCTTTTGGCAACTGGGCAAAAAAACACATTAAAACAAAACTTGGCGCTCAGGTTGCTACTATCTGTCTCGGAATTTTGATTTTTATCGATGACTATTTTAACTGTCTGACTGTTGGTTCTGTTATGAAGCCTGTAACCGACAAATACGGTGTAAGCAAAGAAAAACTTTCTTACCTTATCGACTCTACTGCGGCTCCTATCTGTATTATTGCCCCGATTTCTTCATGGGCGGCCGCGGTTTCTGGCTTTGTAACTGAAGGCGAAAACGGTCTTGCTCTTTTCTGCAAGGCTATTCCTTTTAACTTTTATGCTCTTTTTACAATCGTAATGCTTTTTGCCCTCGTTTTTATGCGTTTTGAATACGGCGAAATGTCTAAGTATGAAAAAGCAAAAGAATTTATGAAAAAAGACGATGAAGAAGTTTCGGTACCTGAAGAATCATCATCTGCAGAGGGAAAAAAGAAGGGAACTGTTGCTGATTTGGTTGTTCCAATCGCTATTCTTATTGTTTTCTGCGTTCTCGGCATGATTTATTCCGGCGGATTTTTTAGCGAAGGCGACTCTCATCTTAACTTTGTCAACGCTTTTGCAAATTCTGACGCTTCTGTAGGACTTGTAATCGGTTCTTTGTTTGGACTTATTGTTTCTCTTGTTTGGTATCTTGGACGCAAAGTTATTTCGTTTAAGTCGGCGATGCTGTGCTTGACGGACGGTTTTAAGGCTATGGTTCCTGCCATTTTGATTCTCTGTCTTGCCTGGACTCTTAAATCTATGACTGACAGTCTTGGCGCAAAAGACTTTGTTGCAGGCATTGTTTCTGGAAGCGCTGACAAGCTTCAAATGCTTCTTCCGGCGATTATCTTTGCAATCGCATGTTTCCTTGCCTTTGCGACCGGCACTTCTTGGGGAACTTTTGGAATTTTGATTCCTATTTGTATTGCGGCTTTCCCTGAAGGCTCGTTAAGAATTATTTCGATTTCTGCCTGCATGGCCGGCGCTGTATGCGGCGACCACGTTTCTCCAATTTCTGATACAACAATTATGGCAAGCGCTGGCGCTCAGTGCGACCACGTAAACCACGTTGCGACTCAGCTTCCTTATGCTATGACAGTTGCGGTTGTTTCGTTCTTTACTTTTATCGTGGCAGGTTTTACTTCAAAACTTAACATTGCCCTCTGCTCTGCGATTTCGCTCTGCTTTGGCCTTGTGCTTTTGTTTGCAACTTTGATTTTTATTAAAAAGCGGACAGAAAAAGCCATGTCTGTTCAGCAGCAGGCTTAAAAACGTAAATTGCTTCGCTTTTAGCCCGCAATGACGATTAGACCTTGGTCTGTACAGCGTCATTGCGAGAAACTGCGGAGCAATTTTTTTTCACTTGCTTAGTCTTTTATAATTTCCAGATTTTTGTATTGATATTTTGGCAAGAATCTTTTTATTCCGCCGTTCTCAAAATTGACTGTAACTGCGTATTCGCCTTCGGTTGTCGTAACTGCTGAAGTTATAATTCCATAACCATAATCATCGGTATAGATTTTTGCTCCGCGGTGATATTTTAATTTTATCGGGTCGGTTTCTGTGTCAGGATGGCTTAAGCCCAAATTTCCAAAATCGCCGTTATGCGAAAAAGAAGCATTTTGTGAAGAAGTTTTTTTAAATCCGAACGGAAGATGCCCTAAAATTTTTATATTGTCAGGGTTTATTTCCTGCAAAAACGGACTTGGCGCCATATATTCAGAGCGGCCGTACATAATACGCCTAGAACAAGATGTCATATAAAGCTCGTCCTTTGCACGGGTAATGCCAACATAGCAAAGCCTGCGCTCTTCTTCAAGTTCATTTCCGTATTTGTCCTGCCTCGGAAAAATTCCATATTCCATTCCGGTAATTACAACGCGGCTAAATTCCAGCCCCTTCGTATTGTGAAGAGTGATTAAAGTTACGCTGTCTGCCTCTTCTTCCCCGTCTGATTCTTCTATTGTTCTGTCTAATTCAATGTGATCCAGAAATTCCAGAAGACCTTCTCGTGTCGAATCATAAAAAACTGCCGAATTTGAAAGTTCTTGAATATTTGCATCGCGCTGAGTTCCGGCAATTTCGTCTTTTTCTGAATAATATGTCTTTAAGCCTGATTTTTCGGCAATAAAATCTATTAAAACCGAAAGTTTTTCGACTGGATTTACAATTTTTGCTTTTTCGGCTAAAATCCGCTCGTTTTCGTCTTTTTGCTTAATATTTTCTTTTATTTTTTCGTAAAAAGCGTCCATCGCCTCGACAAAAGAAGCAATTCCTTCCCTTGCCTTTTTTGAAAAAGACGCTCCGTTTTTGCGGCAAATTTCTACATAGTTTACACTCTGAATCTGCTCCTGAGAAGTTTCTTCGTTCTGGCTGCTATCTTCTTCCATAACAGAGTTATAAATCTCTTGGCGGCAGGCTTCTACAAGTTTATCCTGCGACGTTGCTCCGATTCCTCGCACAGGTTTATTTATAATTCTTCTGAATGCGATTTCGTCCTTTGGGTTTGCAAGCAGCGCAAGATAAGCGAGAATATCTTTTATTTCTTCGCGTTCGTAGAATTTTAGAGAGCCGACAATGCGGTATGGGATTTTTCTTCGCAAAAATTCTGATTCAAATCCCATTGACTGAGCATTTGTGCGGTAAAGAATAGCCCAGTCGCTGTATGGAATTCCTGTTTTGTGTGTCTGCTCGATTAAATCTCCGCAAAATTGACATTCTTCGTTTTGATCAGGCAAAAAAATCAGTACAGGCTTTTTTCCTTCTCCACGTTCGGCACGAAGTTCTTTTCCAAGACGAGCCGAATTATTTTTTATAACGTCGTTTGCAACCGTCAAAATTTCTGATTTTGAGCGGTAATTACTTTCCAGACGGATTATCTGAGTTCCCGGAAAATGATTTTTGAATTGAAGAATATTTTTTACTTCAGCGCCACGGAAACGGTAAATCGACTGATCATCATCGCCAACAACACAAACATAGGTCTGTTTTCCGGCAAGCACCTGCAAAAGCCGAAACTGCGCCACGTTTGAGTCCTGATACTCGTCAACCATTATTACTCGAAAACGATTTTGGATTTTTGTGCGGACTGCTTCGTTTTTTTCAAGAACAAGCATTGGAAGAAGAATCAAATCTCCAAAATCAACATTGCCGGTTTCGCGCAGACGGGCTGTATAGTTTGAATAAATTTGCGCAAAATCATCTTCGCTGTCAATTTCTTCGCCAAGTTCTTCCATAAGTTCGGCAATTTCGACCGAATCGTCCGGCGTTAAAGCGTAATCTTTGCAAAGACTGATTAAATGCGCGTAATGATTTGCCTGCTTTCTGGCAAGATTTGGATTTGCCCTAGAAAGGAGAGTTACCATGTCGTCGTCATCATAAACCGTAAAATTCGGGTCGACTCCAGCCTGCGCTGCAAAAAGACGGAGAAACCAGGCGCCAAAAGAGTGAAACGTCCTGATTTGTGAATAACGCGCCCGGCTGTCGAGAGCAACAGCCCTTTGCTGCATTTCGTTTGCCGCTTTTTTTGTAAAAGTAACTGCAAGAATCTGATACGGATCGATGTTTCGTTCAGAAATAAGATAAGCAATTTTTGTAGTAATTACGCGTGTTTTTCCTGAACCTGCTCCTGCCAGAATTAAGAGAGGAGAACCTTCATGTTCAACGGCCGCCCTTTGTTCAGGATTCAAGACGCTTAAAAACTCATTCATTTTGCATTTGCCACCTTTGCAGTTTTAACCGTTTATTTCCTGCGCAAATTTCAACTTGCTTCTTTTGATTGTCTCGTTAAGCGGACTGTCGCAGACAAAGTCGCCGTTTAAATCAACAGTGCCGGCGCTGTTTATATGAACGCGCACAAGTCTTCCGGAAAGAACCGCTTTTTGCTCTTCTGGATTTGAGCGGTCATAATTGACGACAACCGAACCGTCAACTTCCGGCGCTTGAAACCATGCCCTTCCAATTGCAATTCCTTCTTCAGGAGAATCTTCGTTTTGAGCGAGAACTTCTTCAATCAAAACATCGTAATCTTTGCCGCAACGCTCCTTTAAGCGCTGTGCTGTAATTTGCTCCTGAAGCGCAACCAGTTTTTCGGCACGTTCATTTGCTTTTTTTGCAGGAACCTGTTTTTTTAAGTTGTAAGCCGGAGTATCATCTTCCCTTGAATACGGAAAGCAGCCTGACCAATCTGTAGAAATTTCTTTTAAGAAGCTAAGAGTATTTTCTGCCTGAGCATCTGTTTCACCAGGAAAACCTGCCAAAAAAGTCGTCCGGATCGCTGCGTCTGGAAAAAAGCTCCTGATTTTTTCGATTGTCTGCGCATACTTTTTGTGATTTCCGGTTCTGTGCATTTTGAGAATGATTTCGTCATCTCCGCTCTGAAAAGGAATATCAAAATAAGGCAAAAAGCGTCTATCGGATTTTATCACAGGCAAAATGTCAGGATTAAAATGGTCTGGATGAATATAAAGCAGCCGAAGACGGAAAGTTCCTTCGATTTTTGAAATTTCTTTGAGCAAACGGCAAAGTCCAGATTCGCCTTTGTCTTCGCAAGCAAGTTCAGCATCGCTTCCTGGAGTTCCAAGAGGAAGATAAGTGCGCCCTGTTCCAAAAACATTGTCAGAACTGCCTGTTCCGTAAGCTGCCAAATCTTGTCCGATTAAATTGATTTCGTAAACGCCTTTTTTGAGAAGAATTTTAATTTCTTCAATAATTTCAGAAGCATGACGAGAACGCAATTCTCCACGGATGATTGGAATTGCACAGAAGGAACAGCGGTTGTTGCAACCTTCAGTAATTTTTACAAAGGCGGTTCCAGCAAAAGAAAGAAGCAGATTCCGGTTTGCGCCGCAAACTCCTTTTTGAGCAAATTTATGGACTGGACGCTTATTTTGCATAACTTCTTTTGCAGTGATTACGATTTTTGAAAGATCACCGTTTCCAAAAAAGCCGTCTGCTTCCGGCAAATTTTCTTTTAAGTCCTCTGCGTAACGCTCAGCAAGGCAACCTGCCAAAAGAATTTTTGCGTTCGGATAATTATTTCTTGCGTTTAAGACTGCATTCAAACATTCGGTTTTTGCAGATTCAATAAAGCCACACGAATTGATGATGATTAAATCCGCCTCAGAAGGTTCAAAAGTCTGTTCCCACTCTTGAGTTCCTGTCAAATGCGAAATTAAAATTTCTCCATCCACCTGATTTTTTGCACAACCGTGCTGATCAATAAAAAATTTAATCGAGTTCATTTATTACCAGCTTGAATTTTCCATCTGTATCTTTTATCCAGCGAATATCCTGAACAATAACTTCTCCGGCTTTTGTAACTCCAATGTCGTAAGTTTTTGAAGCAACAATTACCTGAAGTTTTACAGTATTTCCGTTAGAAATCCACAAGCGCACGCCGTTACTTGCAGTCATATTTACAGTGTCGCCGTTTGCAAGATAATCTTCGACAGCATCTTTTCTGTCCAGACGATAACGGAACAGACAGCCTGCACGGAAGTCCGCACGAACCGTAAACGGATAAGCCCTTGTATCTTCGAGAATAACAGTGCGTTTTTGGTTTTGAGGAAGTTCACCAACGCTAGGAATTTCAGAAGCTTTTGTTTCTCCTGCGACAGCATTCGAAGCATTTTTAAGAAGAATTCTAACTTCAGCGCCACGGTCATTTGTTCCAGTGGAAACATCTGAAACATAGACAATCAGCTCTGGCTTTGAATCGCCGTCAACATCAACTTCGAGCTCTTCTGAAAGTTCAATATGCTGAATTCCAGCAGGAGTTTCCAAACACAAATCACCGACAGTATTTGCAACAGTCACGACAACATCTCCGCCACTAGTTCCCAAAATCAATTGGTCGCCTTTGTAAATTCTTGTAGCAAGAGTTTTTTCCGTAAGTTCGTATTTTTTTGACTGAAAATCGTTCTGTAAAGCAGCAAGAACTGCATGCTCTTCAGCTTTCTTTTTCATAAAAAGAACAGCAAAAGTAACTCCAGTTGCAAAAACAAGAATCGAAATTATTATGATTACAGTAATTAAAACTTTCGGCCGCCTGCGGACAATCAAACCGTCTGGAATCGGAGATTCCTGCAATGTTTTTGCATGATAAAGCTGGAGCAATTTTTGAGAATCAAGTCCGAGGTATTCAGCATAATTCTTCAAAAAACCGACAAGATATGGCTCACCAGGAAAAATTACGGCATTTTCGTCTTCAAGAGCCTTTAAATAGGTGGAAGTAATTGAAGTTTCTCTGGAAATAGTTTCAAGTTCCAGTCCTTTTTCTTCCCTTTTGTTTTTTAGAATTGTGCCATAACTTTCCATTTTTGTTCTTCCCTGAAAAATATACTTTAAAAAATCTTAAGGCTGCCTTAAAAAAATACATTTTCAAAGGCAACCTGAAAAAAATGCGATAACTTAAAATTTTACAAATTACTGTTCAGTAAACAGAAAATTGTTGTAATTATTAGCAGAAGTTGGCGGATCATAAATAAAACGCTGATCCGAAATTCCCTGATTTATCGAGTAATTTGAAAAATCAAACTGGAATTTTTCGTTTTGAGGCGTAATTGCTTCAATTCTACGGATAAGCTTTGATTCGGGCAAAATTGCAAGGTTGATGTAACGGAACGCTTCAGAAGTATTGCGACGGCTCAAAACCAATTTTACTACATTTTCCGTGCTTCCGTCTTCGAGAGGAACCGCTTCCTGTCCGCTTTCGTACGCAACAGAATAATACCTGCTCATTAAAGAAAGCCCTTGTGCAGTCGCAAGGTTTGCAGCGCTTCCTGTTCCCGAAGATTCAACTGTCTGATTTAAGATTGCGGCGGATTCAGGAAGATAAATCGTAAGCAAATCTCCATTAAAACAGATTACCTGATTGTCTGGTTTTGTAAAATCAATGCGCAAAAGATTCGGACGTTTAAAATTTACATGCCCTTCCATAACTTTTTTTGCAGCCTTAATTGAAACATCAGCCTCATAATCTTCAATTTTTCCATATTCAGCTGAAACATTCTGAAAAAAAGCCGCCGCAGTTAAAATTCCTTGAGCATAAACAGAAAATCTGGAAAAACAGGTAAAAATCAACGCTGTCAATACAAATATTTTTTTCATTATTTTTCCTCATCAGTTGAAGCTGTGTTTTCTTCATTTAGTTTTGCCTGTTCTGCAAGCTCACGGCAATGAACTTCGCTCTTTACAATTTCGTAGAATTCTTTTCCGTCCATTGTTTCGATTTCAAGGAGGCGGTTTGCAATGAATTCGAGCAAATCTTTGTGCTCTTTCATCAATTCAACAACATGAGAATAGCGTTCGTTCATTACGCGGGCAATTTCTTCATCGACATAACGCTGTGTTTCTTCAGAAAATTCGCGGTAAATATTTGGATCTGCGCCCTGATGCCCCAAAACACCTTTTCCAAGCGTCATGTTTCTGAATTTTGCAGACATACCAAAATCTGTAATCATGCGTTTTACAAGGTCTGTTGCGCGGGCAATGTCGTTTGAAGCGCCAGTAGAAATGTCGCCAAGCACAACTTCTTCCGCAGCACGTCCGCCAAGACAACTGTCAACTTCGTTTATAATATCTTTGCGAGTCATAAAGTTTTTTTCTTCTTCTTCGCGATATTGTGTAAATCCGCCAACGCCATGGCTTCTCGGAACAACTGTAATTTTATTGACAGGGGCAAAATCCGGAGTAAAGGCAGCAACAAGAGCGTGTCCAGTTTCGTGGACAGAAACAAGGCGCATTTCTTTTTTGTTGTCTTTGCGGCTTTTCTTTTTTAGACCAATGCTAACTTTGTCGATTGCTTCATTAAAGTCTTCCATTGTTACTTTTTTGCGGCCATTGCGGACTGCCATAAGCGCAGCTTCGTTTACAACGTTTGCAAGGTCTGCACCCGCAAAGCCTACAGTTCCGTGGGCAACAGAAACAAAATCAACGTCTTTATCAAGCTTTACATTTTTAGAGTGAATTCTCAAAATGTCTTCGCGGCCTTTTACGTCCGGTTTTTCAACAGGAACCTGACGGTCAAAGCGGCCTGGACGCAAAAGCGCAGGATCAAGAATATCTGCACGGTTTGTAGCAGCAAGAATGATAAGTCCTTTTTCGTTGTCAAAACCGTCCATCTCTACCAAAAGCTGGTTCAAAGTCTGTTCACGCTCGTCGTTTCCACCGCCATAACCGTTCATACGGCTTTTTCCAAGGGCATCGATTTCGTCAATAAAAATAATGCACGGAGCTTTTTCGCGGGCTTGACGGAACAAATCGCGTACACGGCTTGCTCCAACACCGACAAACATTTCTACAAAGTCAGAGCCCGAAATGCTAAAGAACGGAACTCCAGCTTCGCCGGCAACTGCACGCGCAAGAAGAGTTTTTCCTGTTCCAGGAGGACCAACGAGCAAAACGCCTTTTGGAATTTTACCGCCAATGTCAGTATATTTTTTTGGTTCCTTCAAAAAGTCAACAACTTCGACAAGCTCTTCTTTTGCCTCGTCAACGCCGGCAACATCAGAAAAGCGCGTTTTTACCTTGCCTTCTTCAACTGTCTTTGCACGGCTTCCGCCTGCTCCAAAAAGGGAACCCATTCCGCCAATTCCGCTGCCCATTTTGCGGAAAATAAAGAAATACATTAAAAGAAGGATTCCAATCGGAAATGCAAAATTCAACAGAAGCTGAACAAACCAATTTGTCTGTTTTATGATAAATTTATATTCAACATGCTTTTCGTTTAAAAGAGAAACAAAATCCTGCATTAAAACGCCAGTTGTCCGGTAAACTTTTCGACTTTCGCTCTGAACCCTGCGAATTTTGTTCCATGGGAGCTGAGGCGATTTTAAAACTGAATCAGAAGAATCATTTTGAGTTGCAGTTGTATTCTCAGCAACAGGAACTCCATAGCCTGTAAATGAATTTTCGCCCATTTCGACATAGACAATTGTTCCATCTTCTACAAGATTACGGAATTCCGAAAAAGGAATTGTGTTGTCGGCTTTTGGAAGCAAAAACATATTGATGAATGCAAGCGCGAGCACTGTAACGGCAAGCATTGTAAAAAAAGGAAAGCGCGAAGGCTTTTTTCCACCGTTTTTGTCACCGTTTTCCGGCTCATCAATTGAAAGTTTAAAAAAACTATACGGATCAAAATCCTGAGAATTCTGTTTGTTTTCGTTATTTTTGTCTGCAGGCTTTTTTTCTGACGTTTTTTTCTGCTTGTTTTCGTCTTTTTTTTCTTTTGGTTCCGGCACAAATGACGGTTTGTCCTGTTCGTTTTTCTGATCGTCGCTCATTTATTCCTCAAAAATTTATAGTGTTGATAAAATCGTTGTATCGTAACGTCTTAAAACTTGCCAAACTTTCTAAAAATTTACCAAAGGAAAATTTTAGAATGGCACGCTATAAATATAATAAAATTTGCATCATTATACAAACAGAAAAACTAAGCTTCGGCAACAAAATTTCCAGTTACGGCGGCAGTTGTTGAATAAACTGAACGCTTTCCAAAATAAGGATTGGCATTATGAATTTCTGCAAGCTGTTTTTTTACGCTTTCAATATGTTCTTTTAATAGATCCTGATTGCGTGCATTTTGAGCGAGAACTTTTTTCTGCAAGTCTGCAAGCTCCGCCTGCATTTTTTTTACGCTGATTTTATCTTCTGCGCCAAGTTCCGTTCCATGCGAAACTGCATTGTACATGCTTTGCATAGGTTCAATCACTTTCTGCAAATTTGAAATATTTGAAACAATCTGCTGTTCAAGCTCAGCATGAGCTACAAGCGCATCTCCATCTTCTTCTTCAATCTTATTCTGCTGGCACTCAAGCACATGCAGATATTCTCTAAATTTATTGCGCTGTTGTTCAAGCAAAGTTCTAAAACGTTTTAAAACAGCAATTCTTTCGTCAATCTGTGCCTGAGTTAATTCCATAAATTACCCCTCGATATTAAGACCGCCACCAAAACCGGTGTTTACAGCATTTGACTGACTGTTTGCCGCCTGAACCCAAGCAGCAGACAATTGATTGAGCATATTAAGGACAAATTCAATCTTTTTTTTGTCTTTGTTGATATTTGACGACATAAGTTCCCGGTTAAAATAAATGTAAAGAGACATAAGGTTTGAAGCAATTTCTCCGCCAGCCGACATGTTGAGGCTCGCCTGAAGCTCGCTGATTATATCCTGCGCTTTCATTATATAATTTCCAAATTTTTCGATATTTTTTGCTTCAATTTTTGAATCTGAATCAAAACATTCCAATGCGTTGGTTAAATTTTTTATAGCGCCTTCGTAAAGCAAAACAACAAGTTTTCCCTGACTCGCTGTTTTTATTCCTGTGTTTTTATATGCCGTATAAGCATTGTTCATGAATCCCATTTTCAGCCTCCCACATTTTTATAGAAGAGAATCTTTAAAAATGCAGTTTTAGAGATATTCTTCATTATATTTTCGGCAATTGATTTTTTTTGTTTAGCAGGAAAGAAGAAAAATACGTTTTAGAATTTTTTTAAGATAATTTTTTTGCAATTTTTCTAAAATCAGGCATAAAGCGTTCTATATAGGAATAAAAATTTTTGTCATGATAAATATACAGAAAATGAGTCATTTCGTGAAAAACAACATAATCTATACATTCCTGCGGAAAATTAAAAAGTTCCCAGGATAAAGTAATTGTTTTGTTTTTTGTGTTGCAGTTGCCCCACATTGAGTGCATTGAACGCCCTTTTACAGTAAATTCCGGCAATGCGTTTTTTTCAAAAAACGAAGAAAGCATGTCTGCGCTCTGCATAAATTTTTTTAGCGCAGATTTTTTCCACAAGGCTGAATAATTAAAATTTGTTTTTCCGAAAATTCTGTCGGAAGATAAAAAGCCCGACTTTGCCGCAACTCCGTCCGGATTTAGAAAAATGCTGTTTTGCTTTGATTTTTTTACTTTTTGAACACTTTTTTCAATCCAGTCTTTTTTTTCTTCGATAAATTTTTGAATTTTTTGTTCGCTTTCCAAAAAAGACGCCGTGCAGACAACTTCGCCAAAACGGTTTACGTGAAGACGGATTGACCGCATATTTTTGCGAATTATTTTTACTTTTATGCCGCTATTTTCCAAAAATCGCTCCAGCCGCGCCAAAAACTCCGCACGAAGCAAGAGTCATTACAACTGCCGCTAAGAAAACTCCGCCCAAAACTGCAAGAACAGTCTGGCGCGGCTTCATGTCTAGAAGGCTGGCAGCCAAAGTGCCTGTCCATGCGCCTGTTCCAGGCAATGGAATTCCGACAAATAAAAAAAGTGCAAAAAACAAACCGCTGCCAGCCTTTTTTTCAAGTTTTTCGCCGCCTTTTTTACCTTTTACAAGAAAAAAATTGCACATTTTTCCAATGTATTTTTTTGAACTTCCCCATTCAAGAAATTTTCTGGCAAAAAAATAGATAAACGGAACTGGAAGCATATTTCCAAGCATTGAAAAAAGATTTATTAAAACAATATATTTTACAGAAAGAGATTCTTCGCTAAGCCCCAAAAAAGAAGAAGCAAGCGCAACTCCGACAGGAATAGCGCCCCGAAGCTCAATCAGCGGAATCATCGAAATAACAAAAACAATAAGAAAAATTTTTAACATTGTCCTAATATACAGGACAATGTTTTTTTATAAAAGTGGTGAATTTTGTAATTTTTTATCTCTGTAGTTTTGCGTAACTAAAATATTGTTTTTTTGTTATATTTTATTGTAGTTTACAAAAGTTGACGGTGGACTTACGCCGGATGCGAAGGGCGCAGTTGGAGGCGAAGCCGCCAATGAGGGCTACCGAACCCGTAGCAGCCGGAATTTCTTGAAAATTCAGCGCCAAGACAGGCAAAATTCGGCTTAAAATTTGAATGCCGTCCAAAAAAAAGGAGATAAGGTAAAATTAAATGATTGAAGTTTTTAAGCTTTCAAAGCATTTTGGAACTTTTAAGGCAGTCGATGAAATCAGTTTTTCGATTCCGACTGGGCAAATTGTTGGACTTTTGGGACCAAATGGCGCCGGAAAATCGACGACAATGAGAATGATTACCGGTTTTTTGCAGCCGACTTCCGGTTTGATTAAGATTGATGGCAAAAATATTGAAGAAAATGCCGTCGAATGCAAGAAAAAAATCGGTTATATGCCGGAAAGCGCGCCTTTGTACGGCGAAATGATTGTTGACGATTATTTGCGCTATGTTGCCCAGATTCAGGGACAGAATCCTGACGAAAAAGTTCCGGTTTTGTGCAGGGAATGTGGACTTAAAGAAGTCATGCACAAAAATATTTCTGATTTGAGCCGCGGCTACAGGCAGAGAGTAGGTCTTGCGCACGCCTTGATGAATGATCCGGAAATCTTAATTTTGGACGAACCGACTTCTGGTCTTGACCCGAACCAAATTGGCGAAGTACGCGCCTTGATTAAAGAAATCGGAAAAACAAGAACAGTTATTATTTCGACACATATTCTCGGCGAAGTGGAAATGATTTGCGACAGAGTTATTATTATTTCTGGCGGAAAACTCGTTGCCGACAGTCCGACCGGCGAACTGAGGGAACGATACGGAACCAGCGCAAGTGTCTTTGTTGAAGCTTCTGGCTGTGGTTTTGAAAAACTTTCTGAAATATTGAAAAAAATTGACGGTGTTGGTGCTGTTACGGCAGAAAAAACGGAAAATGCAAACTTGGGACACAACGAAAAAACTGCCGGAGCTCTTGTTCAGGTTAAAGATAATATGGAAATCAGGCCGCAGATTGCAGCGGCCGTGAACAAAGCTGGTTTTGAGCTTTATGAACTTTCGCTCAGAAGAAACAGTCTTGAAGATATTTTCCATACTTTGACGGAAGATTCGCCTTCGGAAAACGCATTAACACAAAAAAACTAAAGAGGATACAAAAATGACTGATATTTTAGAATCTAACAATCCGCTCTCTAACGCAAGTTCAATGGCAAAGATAAGTTCAAGGAAAAAAGCAAAAACAAAAAATCCGGCTTTTGTAATTATGTGCCGCGAATTAAAATCTTATTTTTCCAGCCCGATTGCTTATATCGTTACCGGACTTTTTACGCTCGCTTCCGGTTTTTTGTTTTTTAACACATTTTTTCTTGCAAACCGCGCCGAATTAAGACAGTTTTTTGGGCTTTTGCCGGTACTTTTTTCTTTTTTTATTCCAGCTCTTTCTATGAGGAGTTTTGCCGAAGAAAAAAAATCGACTTCTCTCGAAACCTTGCTCACCCTTCCGGTAACAGTTTTTGATGTTGTCGAAGGAAAATTTCTGGCTGTCTTTATTTCTGGTCTTGTGCTTTTAATTCCTTCTCTTTTTTACGTTTTAACCTGCTTTATTTTTGGCTCTCCTGATGCAGGCCCGATTTTGGGCGGTTATCTCGGCTCAATCTTTTTAACAGCAGGTTTTAGCGCGATTGGAATTTTTGCTTCGAGCACAACGAAAAATCAGATTATTGCTTTTTTTGAGGCTTTTGCAATTTGCATAATTCTGACTCTGCTTTCAAATTTTGCGGTTTTTCTGCCGGCTTTTCTTGTAAGAACGGTAACTTACCTTTCTTCGCTAAGCCATTTTGAATCTATTTGCCGCGGAATTATCGACAGCCGCGACATTGTTTATTTTGTTTCGCTTACGGTTATCTTTTTTGCGCTGACTGTCCGCTCTGTAAACAATGGACAAAAATAAAAATTCTATAAGACTGGAGTTTAAAACAACAATATGAAAAAATTTATTGAATGGTTAAAAAGTCCAAAAAGCGACATTTTTCTCTTTTTAACTGCAATTCTTCTCTTAAATCTTGTATGCTCAAAGGCATTTTTCCGCCTTGACCTTACAGCCCCAAAATCTTATTCGCTTTCACAGTCGAGCAGGCAGATTGTTAAAAATCTTGAACAACCGCTTTCGATAAAAGTATTTTTTACAAAAAATCTGCCGGCTCCCTACAACACAATCGATCAGTATATCCGCGATCTTCTGGTTGAATACAAAGGCGCCGCAAATTCAAATTTTTCTGCTGAATTTTTTGACATGGACAAAGAAGAAAATCAAAAAATCGCAAGAAATTACGGAATCTCTCAAGTTCAAATTCAAGAATTAAAGAACAACGAAGTCGGTTTTAAGCAGGCCTGGATGGCTTTGACTGTAAGTTATGCCGACCGAACGGAAATAATCGACGGATTAAGTTCTGCCGACGGCCTTGAATACACCATCACAACCACAATGAGCCGTCTTATAAGCACAACTTCGGCTCTTGCAGGATTGCAGGGAAAAGCAAAACTTTCTCTCTATCTGACAAAAAAACTCGAACAGTTCAATATAAACGGCCTCAAAAATCTTGAAAAAACAGTTTCTGCCGCATACAAATCTGTAAACTCAAAAAATATGGATAGAATCGAATTTGAAACAATAGATCCTTCTGAGCAAGAAATTCCGGAACTCGTCGAAAAATACGGAATTCAAAGCCTGAGCTGGCAGGACGCCGACGGAGAAAAAACTGGAGTTATCGGGCTTGTTCTTGAATACGGACAGGAATTTAGGCTTTTGAACGTAAAAATGTCGCGTTCATTTTTTGGAAACATAATTTCTGGCACAGACAGCCTTGAAGACGAATTGAATGAAAACCTAAAAAGCCTTGTTTCTAAACCAAATATTATAGGCTATGTAACAGGACACCGCGAACTCGACTACAAAAACGCACAGTCGCAGGCAAATGCAGCGGTTTTCAATTCAATTATTTCTGACCGCTACGAATTTAAGGATTTAAATTTAAAAGATGATGAAATTCCTTCCGGCATAAAAAGTGTCGTTATAAACGGCGCAAAAGAAAAATTCGAAGAAATTGAACTTTACAAGCTTGACCAATTTTTGCTTCGTGGCGGAAATTTAATTATTTTCGACGACCAGTTTGAAGAAGTTTATCCGCAGGGACAAAACGCATATTACCAGATTCCGCAGTACAAACCTGTCGACAACGGTCTTGAAACAATTCTCTCAAAATACGGAATTTCTGTCGGAAAAGATTACGTTATGGACGAAAATTGCTATGTAAATCAGGCTCAGCGTTCAGGTTCAACTCCGCTCTACTTTGCTCCAGTGCTTCAAAAATCAAATCTTGCAAAAAACAGCCCGATTACAAAAAATCTTGGCTACGTGATTATGCTTCAGAACAGTTCTATCAATGCAGAAAACGCTCAAAAAAATGCAGACGCAAAAGTTACAATTCTTGCTTCATCTTCTAAAAACAGCTGGCTCGTCAAAGACAACGTTACAGCAATTCCTCAGATGATTCGAAAACCAACCGACAAAAGCGCAATGCAAAGCCAAAATCTTGCTGTTCTTGTAGAAGGAAAATTCAAAAGCGCTTTTGAAAAAAATCCAGTAGAAAATCAAAACGGTGAATTTAATTTTACCGACCATTACGCAAAAAGCGTTCAAAACGGCAAAATTTTTGTAATAGGTTCTTCAAAAATCACGACTGGTCAAGTTATGGACGAAAGCGGCAAACAGCCAGTTGCAATGTTTGTGCGCAACGTCATCGATTACATGAACGGCGAAATTGATTTGTGCTCAATGCGGACAAAAGGCTTAAGCTTAAACACTTTAAAAATCAAAAAAGGCATTTCGGCAGACATTGCAAAATATTTTAACGAATTTGGACTTGTGATTTTGGTTGCGCTGTGCGGTCTTGCAGTTCTTGCAAAAACTACAGCTAAGAAAAGGGCAATCCGCGAAAAATACAATCCAGACGACAAGCGCGAAATTAAGACAGAGGAAACAAAATGAACTTAAAAAATGCAAAAATAAGAAAAATCGTTTTATTGACGGCAATCGTCATTCTTGCAGCGATTTACGCTGTTCAACTTGTAACCGGCTCGCGTTCTCCTATAAAAAACTTTATTCTGCGGGAAAAACCGGACACACTTATAATCGAAAACTCTTCGCAAACCGTAAAACTTTTTTATGAAGGCGGGCTGTGGTACGTAAGTGAAGAAAAAATCAGCGGAGATGACCAGAAAATCGAAACTTTAGTAAACGCCCTCAAAAACATAAAAACGCTCGGAACAGTAAGTCGCTCTTCGGCCGTTTCCGAACTCGACAGGTACGGTTTTACAGACTCGCAGACACTTACCGTCAAAGCAGAAAAATCTGGAAAAACAATCCGAACCTTAAAAATCGGCAAAAATTCCGAAACAAATCTTTCTTCTTATATTAGGCTCGACGAAAAACCGGAAACTTTGCTTGCTGACAGAAACCTGCGTTCTATTTTTGAAGTAAAAACCGAAGACCTTGAACAAAAAATTGAACAGCCGCAGGATGAAGAGCAACAGCCTGCAAATTAGCGGCAATTAAAACAAAAAACGCGGACTTCAAAAAGTCCGCGCTTTCGCCTTAAAAAAACAACAAAAAACTAAAGTAAAATTTTTAGTTTTTGCGCTAGACATTCATAGTGGATTTTATTAACTTTTCCAAAAAGTTCGCCGTCAGTGTGGCTAACGTTTGGTTCAGAGGTGAACACATCGACAGTCCGGGCTTCTTTCATAAAAAATCCTTTTATTAAATCCTGCCTTGCCGCAAGCAAAAAAGGAAACGCAATAAAACACTTCCATTTTGGAATTCTCGCCGCAAGAGTAAACGAGAGTTTTCCGTCATTTGCATTTGCTTTTGGAGCCATTGGAACTCCTCCGCCCTCGCATGGAAAATTCATTGCAGCAAGAAAAATCGCCCTGTCAAATTCCTGAAACGCTCCGCCGTCAAAACTCACTTTAAAAGTCGAAGTCTTCATTGTAAAAAGCGTTTTTACCGTCATAACGGCATAACTGAGAGAATTCAAATGCAGCTTGTTCATTATATTTTTGATTTTTGAGCGGTTAATTTCCGTTCCGACAAGAGCATTTAGTCCAAATCCCGATGAAATTCCAAAAATCCGCCGTCTTCCGCCGGACTCAACCATTCCAAGGTCAATTGTTTTTATTCCTGTCGAATTCAAAATCATATCGACAACTTTTTCTGTATTTTTTAACGGCAACCCCAATCCGCGGCTAAAATCGTTGCCCGAACCAGTAGGAATTACCATAAATTTTAGCCGTTCAAAGCTGCGGATTCCATTTAAAACTTCGTTAATCGTTCCGTCACCGCCAACGACAATCAGGCGAATATCATCATCTTCTTTTTCGCTAATCTGTTCCGCCAAAACCGCCGCATAGCCTTTTGTTTCCGGCACAAATTTTTGATATTTTACACCGCGTTCATCTAAAATTTTCTGAACCTTGTTCCAAACTCCGACCGCCTGTCCTGAGCCACCGTGCTCATTCACTATAAAATAAAACATTCTTCGATTTTAAAACACAATCCGGTTCAATTCAAGCAAAACAGCAAAACAAAAAACTGTGTAAAAAACAGTTTTTGCACTCTCCGATTTAGTCTTTCCAAATTTTATTTCAGATTCTCAACCTGCTTTAACCAAAGCGCAACCGACGAATCACTCGGCATACGCCAGTCGCCCCTCGGCGACAGGCTCACAGTTCCAACTTTTACACCGTCAGGCATACAAGACCTCTTAAACTGCTGGCCAAAAAATCTTTTATAAAAAATTTTAAGCGTATTTTTTATCGTTTCGTCGCTAAACGGCTCAAGATTTTTCTGTTTAACCGCAATTTTCGCCAGAAAATAAATCTTTTCAGGCGAAAAACCGTTTCGCACGCAGTTATACAGAAAAAAATCATGCAAAATATACGAACCGACAGTATTTTCTGTTTTTTGCGCAATTTTCCCGTCTTTGTCAGGCGGTAAAAGTTCAGGACTTACAGGAGTGTCTATAATATCCTTTAATGTTTCTGCAAGTTTTTCGTTTTCCTTAAAAACAAAATCCGCATAATACTGAACAAGACAGCGCACCAAAGTCTTTGGAATCGAATTATTCACTCCATAATTGCTCATTTGATCGCCATTGTAAGTGCACCAGCCGAGCGCAAGTTCAGAAAGGTCGCCAGTTCCAATCAAAATTGCGCCGTGCATGTTAGCCCAGTCAAAAAGAACCTGAGTTCTCTCGCGGGCCTGGGCATTTTCGTAAGTAACATCGTAAACATCAAGCGCATGAGACAAATCCTTCAAATGACCGCCGGCCGCTTCTTTTATGGAAATTTCTTCAAGCGAAGCCCCGCAACTTTTTACAAGCATTTTTGCGTTTTCGTAAGTGCGCCCAGTCGTTCCAAAACCCGGCATCGTAATTCCAACAATATTGCTTCGGTCTTTTTTTAGAATATCAAAAGTCCGGCAGGCAACGAGCAAAGCCAGGGTAGAATCAAGTCCGCCAGAAATTCCCACGACAACTTTTTCAACTCCAGTATGCCTTATTCTCTTTGCAAGCCCCCAGGCCTGCATCTGCGTGATTTCCGCACAGCGCTCCCACATTTTTTTCTGGACCTGAGGCACAAAAGGATGCCCGTCAATTTTCCGCTCAAGATTTTTATTTTTCAAAAAATCTGTGCTTTTTACAGTTATTTCCTGAATTTTTGCCGGCAAAAACTGGCTTGACCTTTGAGAATTCTTAAAAAACCGGCTATTTTGCGAAAAAGTTTCTATTCTTATACGTTCGTGATTTATTTTTTCAATGTCAATGTCGCTTATAATAAATTTATTTTTTTCGTCAAAAGGCTTTTTTTCTGCGAGGAGGCTTCCGTTTTCGGCAATCAATGAATGTCCCGAAAAAACCAAATCCTGTGTCGATTCTCCCATTCCTGCATTTGCATAAACATAGGCACAGACATTCTTTGCGCTGTTTCCCAAAATCAAGTCTTTTCTGTAAGAAGCTTTTCCAATCACTTCGTTTCCAGCCGAAAGATTGACAATCACATTTGCTCCGTTCAGACAAAAAACTGTCGAAGGAGAAAGAGGAACCCAGGCATCTTCGCAGACTTCTGCCGCCAAAACCGCACCTGTAAAACCTGAATCGTCATTTATTTTTAAGAGTCCACCAACCGGCCAGTCAAACATTTGCTCATTGCAGCCACAATTTGCTTCAAAAGGCGTAAACCAGCGTTTTTCGTAAAATTCGCCGTAATTTGGAATAAAAGTTTTCGGATAAATCAGAATTTTTTCAGCATTGCTCAAAAGCGCCGCAACATTATAAAGAGAACCAGAAAATGAACGCAACGGCAAACCGACAAAAACCGCAATTCCCTGAGTATGCGCCAAAATCTCGGTCAAAGCATTTTTTGCGCTTTCAAGGAGGAGATTCTGTTCAAAAAGGTCAGCGCAAGTGTAGCCCGTAATACAAAGCTCCGGAAAAACTGCAATTTGAACGCCTTTTTGTTTTAATTCGTCAATGCACTGGCAAATATTCAGCACATTCTGTTCAACGTCTCCAACCACAACTTCCGGCGAAACAGCCGCAACACGCAAAAAACCAAAATTCTTCATATAATTACTATATCAAAAAAACATTATTTTTATGCAAGATTTGCACACATCTCAAAAAAAAATTATTATCTTTATTATTATCTTTATTGAAGAAAATTTTCTTATAAGGTTAAATTTCGGACAAAATACGCAAACAAAATTCAATCTAAAAACTGAGGATAAAAATAAAATGGAAAATCAAAACGATATACAAAATCAGGAAAAAGCAAAAAAACCGGAACTTACAAAAGACATGCTCGTAAGCACGCTTGTAGCATTTTATCCTGAACTTACAGAACCTCTCATGCTCATGGGAATGCACTGCATAAGCTGTTTTGCTTCTCAAATGGAAACTCTCGAAGAAGCGGCTATGGTTCACGGTTTAAACGCAGACGAAGTTATCGAAGACTTAAAGGATTTTTTACATCAGGCGGAAGTTCAAAACGAAAATAAATAAAAACGCCCCGCACAAATTTAAAAAAATCCGAATTTAAGCGGATGATTTTACATTCACTCAAATTCGGAAAAAAATTTATCCAGTTGTTAACAAAAAAATACACCGTTTAAGGCGCGGATTATTTCATCAGTTCGCGGTATTTTTTTGCAAGACGCGCTGATTTTTTTGCGGCGAGTCCGCAGTAGTTCGCAGGATGTTCAAAGAAATTTGCAGGATTTTCTACGCCGAGTTTTTCAAGCTGGGCTGTAATATCTGCATATTCTTTTTCGTGAGTTTTAAGCACTTCAAAGAAAGTTTTTCCAGACTTTTCCGCCTCAAGCGTAATCTGACGGATAATTTCGTGTCCGTCATTGTATCCGGCTTCGCCAAGAAGAATATATGCAGGTTCAGCAAGAACGCCGCCCTTAACTTTTCCGCCGGCGCTTTCAAGATTTTTTGCCATATTGCCGCGGTCAGCCTGCAATCCTTTTACGACAGAATTCATTCTGCTTACTGCCATTGTAAAGCCGGCAATATAGTCAGTAATAAATCTCTGGCTTGCAGAATTTGAAAGGTCGCGCTGATGTTCAGAAATCTGATCCATATAGAAAGTAACTACGCGAGGACACATAGCCTTCCATAAAGATTTAACGTGCTCGCTGTTCCATGGATTGCGTTTCTGAGGCATTGTCGAAGAGCCGACCTGAGTTGCAGCAAAATATTCAAAAACCTCACCAATTTCTGAACGCTGCAAGTTGCGCAAGTCGTCCGCTAAATTGGCAATAATACCGAAAGCAACATTCATCTCAAGCAAGAGGCGAAGAACGTGCTCTGCCTCTACAAGCTGATTTGAATATTCAGACGGCTTAAGGCCCAGAAATTCAGTATAAATGCGCTCAAGTTCTTCAGGATCTTTTACAATCATCGAAGGACCGTTGTAAGAACCAACAGGACCAGCAAGTTTTCCAACTAAATCGTCAGAAAGCTCTTCGATTTTTAAGATTGATTTACCAAGACGGGCAACAAATTCTGCAATTTCCCAGCCAAAAGTAATAGGAACAGCGTGCTGTCCGTGAGTGCGTCCAACCTGAGGAGTCGCGCTTTCGCGTTCCGCAATATCGCAAAGATAATTTTCAAGTTTTTTAAGTTCAGGAAGCACAACATTTTTAGTAACATCGCGCATACGACAAGAAAGAGCCGTATCCAAAATATCAACAGAAGTTGCTCCAAGATGAATAAGAGGACCGATTTTAGAATCAACCTTCGTCTTCATAACGTTAACAAGAGCGCGGATATTGTGCTTAGTCTTTTCTTCCTCAGCATAAACTTCTTCCGGGTCAATAGCAGAAGCAACATCGTCGAGTTTTTTAGCAAGTTCGTCAGTAAGCTGGCCGCGAACCTTCAAATGAGCCTTTACAAGAGCCGCTTCGCATTTAGCGCAAGAACGGATAGAAGCCTGTTCAGAAATATACTGCGACAGTCCGTCAAAAACCGCCTTTTCCGAAATAGAATAGCGGTGGTCGATACAAGAAAGATTTTCAAAAATGTTACGAGTTTCCATAAGCCAAAATTATAATAAATTACGCTCAGTTTCTCAATAAGAAGAAAAATTCGGGCGGTCCGGCACAAAGTGCCGTCGGGCTTTGCAGGGTTGGCATTGCTCCGCAACGGCTTCGCCGCCCTTCCAATCCCTACCGCAAAACACGAAAAGCGCAATTCATTTACTTTTACAAAATTTGTGTTATTATCTATTGTATGTCTAATTCTTTTATTCCTAATCGCAGCGAAATCCCGGCTTCTGACAAATGGGATCTTTCTACTTTGTATAAAACTAACGAGGAGTGGGAGGCTGATCTTGCAAAAATTGCTTCTCTTACACAAAAATTTGCAAGTTTTAAAGGCAAACTCAAAGATTCTTCCCTATCGCTTCTGGATGCGCTCAAAGCCTACGAAGAGCTTTTTAAAACCCTCGAAACCGTTTACTGCTACGCAAGCCTCTGCCACACTTCCGACGAAAGCGACAGTTCTTTTCAGGATATGGAAGGCAGAGCGATGATGGCTTATGCAAAAGCCAGCGCAGAAGCTTCATTTTTTTCTCCAGAACTAATGGCAATTCCTGACGAAAAACTCAACGACTGGATTAACCTGCCGGAATTTGCCGACTACAAAATTTTTATTCAAAAAGAACTGCACGAAAAACCTTATGTTTTAAGCGAAAAAGAAGAACGAATTCTTTCGCTTGCCGCCGAAGCCTTGCAGACTCCTGACAATGCGTTCAGTTTGCTCGAAAACGTTGACATGGATTTTGAAAGCGTGACTGTAAATGGCAAGGAAGAACCTCTAACACAGTCAACATTTTCACTTTTAATCAGAAACCCTGACAGAAATGTCCGAAAAAACGCATACAAAAAATTCTATAAATCGTTCGTAAAACATCAAAATGTTATTGCTTCGCTTTACGCCGGAAATGTAAATTCTGACATTTTTTATGCCCGCGCAAGAGGTTTTAATTCCAGCCTCGAAGCAAGCCTTTATTCAAACAAAGTTGAACCGGCTGTTTACAAAAATTTGATCGGCACTGTTCACAAAAATCTGCCAGCCCTACACGATTATTATTCGCTCCGAAAAAAAATGCTTGGTTTAAACGAACTTCGCCATTACGACGTTTATGTTCCGCTCGTAAAAGACATTGAAACAAAAACAAGCTATGAAGAATCCGTAGAAATTTGCCGCAACGCACTCGCTCCGCTCGGAAAAGAATATACCGACATTTTGTGCAACGGTCTTTTAAATGGCTGGGTTGACCGCTACGAAAACAAAGGAAAGCGTTCCGGCGCTTTTAGTTCTGGAGCTTACCGCGGCTATCCGTACATTCTGTTAAATTACAAGGACGATGCAATCCGAGACGTTTTTACAATGGCCCACGAAGGCGGACACTCAATGCATTCTTATTTTTCAAAGACAAACAATCCGTTTATGTGCTACGACTACACGATTTTTGAAGCGGAAGTTGCCTCAACTTTTAATGAAGAGCTTGTCTTTGAATATCTCTTAAAAAACGCAAAAACAAAGGAAATGAAAACCTACCTTCTGGCAATGCGCGCCGACGACATTCTTGCAACCCTGCACAGGCAGACAATGTTTGCAGAATTTGAACTCAAGGCTCATGAACTTGTCGAAAACGGAACTCCTCTTAACGCCGAAATTTTGCGAAAAATCTACCGCGAGCTTTTAGTTCAATATTTTGGCCCGGAAATGATTTTTGAAGAAGAAAGCGACATGGAAGGTTTGAGAATTCCACATTTTTACAATTCTTTCTATGTATATAAATATTCGACCGGAATTTCGGCAGCCCTCGCTCTTGCAAAAAGAGTTACGCATGGCGGTGAAAAAGAAAAAGAAGATTATTTTAAATTCTTAAAGTCTGGCGGAAGCCGTTATCCGCTCGAAAGCTTAAAAATTGCCGGAGTTGATATGTCTTCGACAAAGCCTGTACAAGACGCATTGGATACTTTTGCACAGATTGTAGACGACTTAAAAAAACTCTAATTTTTTTCTCGGACTTTGGATTTTATTAAAGAACGGCAGTTTTTCTGCCGATAATCTAGCGGCATTGGTACAACAATTTTTTTGCTGTGCCTGCCGGAACGTTCATTGAAAACAACGGTTCAATGGCGTTTTGACAGAAAAATTTGCGAGGAACAGAAGTATGAAAAAAACAGAATTCTATTCATTCTACAGAAACATTCCAAAAGCAGAAATTCACATTCACATCGAAGCCGTAATAAGCAAAGAATCGATTAAAAAGCTCTATCTAAAAAAGAACGGAACTGAATTTTCTGACAATTCGCTGGAAGAATTATTTTCATACTCGGATCTGAACGGTTTTATCGCCGCGTTTTTGCAAGTTCAGGATTTGTTTACGGAAGTAAGCGATTTTGATCTTGTTTTTGAAGATTTAAAAAATTATCTTTTGCGAAATGGAATAATCCACTGCGAAGCCTTTTTTGCTCCTTCAGCCTTTATAAAAAAAGGTTTTTCGTATAAAGAAATGACAGAAAATTTCGCCAAAAATATAAAAAAAATCAAAGACGAAACAGGAATTACAGTCTGGCTCTCTGGAGACGTAAGCCGAACTTTTGGACTTGAAAACGCTGAAAACAATTTTAAAATGTTCAGCGAAAATCCATTTGAAGGTTTTATAGGAATCGGACTTGGAGGCGCAGAATCAAAGGGTCCTTCAAGAGATTTCGGCCCTGTTTTTGAAAAAGCACTTAACGCCGGCTACCATGCTGTTGCACACGCAGGAGAAGACCAGGGGCCGCAGTCAATTTGGGACGCACTCGAAATCTGCCATGCGCAAAGAATTGGACACGGAATTTCTGCAATCCAGGACGAAAAACTTATGGATTTTTGCGCAAAAAGGCAAATTCCGTTTGAAATTGCCCCGACAAGCAACGTTTTTACAAAAAAATTTGTAAAATCACTTTCAGAACATCCATTCCGCGCTTTTTTTGACCGTGGAATGCTCGTAACTCTCAACACCGACGATCCGCTTTTCTTTGGAGTTGAACTTTTAGACGAATATTGGAACGCCTACAGCCAGATGAATTTTTCGCACGAAGAACTAAAACAAGTCATTTTAAACAGTTTTAAAGCGTCGTTCTTAAGCCAAACAGAAAAAGAAAAAGCCTTTTCCGAAGTTGAAAAAAACTGGAAAAACAGAAAATGACGTCAGTTGCAGATTTTATAAAGCTTCCAAAAAAAGATTTTCATTCAAGCCTTGATTTAGGAATGCGCTATCCTTCTTTTGTTACCTGGGCAGGATTTTATGTTCCAGGCTTTCCAGAAGATGGATCGCCTGTCAAAATCGAAATGCGCAACCAAGTCCACGAATACACTTCTATGAGAATTGCAACAGAAGACGACATAAAAAAACTTCTGTTTCTATCAATTTCTGAAAACATTGCCGATAACATAATTCAAACAAACGCAGCAATCGACAGCAAGCTTTTTCAAAACTGCAAAAAAAACTGTGAATTCTTCCTGCTGTTAAAGACAAAAATTCAAAAATACAGCGATCATACAAAATCAGACGCTTTTTTTTCGCTTGATACCGATTCAGCCGATTTTAGAGAAAAAAATTTGCAGTTCGCAAAATCCTTTTTATTAAACGAAAATTCAAAAGAACTATTCAAGGGAATTTATTTTTACGGAAAAAACATCCTCAATTTGACAGAAAATTCAACAGAACTTAAGGAACTGATTCAAACTGTCAAAAAAAACGGCTTAAAAATCAGAGTGGATTTAAGTTCTGTCGATTCGGCAAATGATTTTTTTAGGGTTTTTGAGTTTTTTGAGCCACAGGTTCTAATCAACGCAGACAACGCCGCAAATTTTGGCGAAATTTTAACTTTTCTCAAAAAAAAATCAATTCAAACTGTTATAACGCCAGAAACTCACTTTAAAGACAAAAAAATGGATTTTTCAGAAAAGGCAAAAAAAATGCGTTCATTTTTAGAAGCGGGAATAGAAACTTTTCTCGGAACGCAGAGCATCCTTCTTTTTAATAAATCAATCAGCCAGCTTGCAAGCGAACTTTGCAACACCGGACTTTTTACAAAAGAAGAAATGCTTTCTATCTTAAAAATCTGCTAAAGATAAACCATCAAAAGCATAATATCTGAATTTCTAATCCCGGAAATCCGGCTTGCCTGACCGAGTGTCAACGGACGGATTTTTTCCAATTTTCCGCGGCTTTCGGCGCTCAAAGCAGGAATTGCTCCGTAATCAAAATTTGCCGGAATCTTGCGATTTTCCATTTTGTGCATCTTTGCAACGCGGGCATCCTGTTTTTCAATATAATACTTGTATTTAAAATCTTCCTGGGCGACTTTCCAAATTTCTGGCGCATAACCTGGATTTTGAGCGTCTTTTTTCTTTAACAAAAGCGCCACGGCCTCATCAATCAAAGCATATTTTGCGCGCATAGACTGAATCTGCTTTTCTGTTTTTAAGCCAACAGCAAAGGCTTTTTCGCTAAGCCTGCGGTCGGCTGTGTCATGCCTCAGTTTTAGACGATACTCGGCGCGAGCGGTAAACATCCGGTATGGCTCTTTTGTTCCAAGCGTAACCAAATCGTCAATCAAAACGCCGATGTAAGCTTCATCTCGTCCTAAAACAAGAGGTTCCCATTCAGGAATTGAATCAAAATTTTCATAACCGCTGTCGCTCTGCGCTTTCTGCAAAGCTGAATTTATTGCCTTTGTTTCTTTCGCAGAAATTTCTGCAAAAGCCGCAATTTCTTCGTCTGTCATGCCAGGCTTATTTTGAAAAGCGCCCTTTTCCATGCTTGCCGGAGTCTGGCCCATTCCGGAAGACGGAGAACAGAGAGGTCCGCAAAGTTCTTTGTGCGCCCTGGCATAAAGAGCGGCGTTAATTCCTGCGACAAGCCCCTGGCCAGCAGCTTCTTCATATCCAGAAGTTCCGTTTATTTGACCGGCGTCAAAAAGCCCGGCAACGCGTTTTGTTTCCAAGCTCGGATAAAGCTGAGTCGGCTCAACATAATCGTATTCAACTGCATATCCAGGACGGCTTACTGTACAATTTTCAAAGCCAGGAATTGTGCGCAAAAACGAATCCTGAACTTCTTCCGGCAAACTTGAACTCAAGCCATTAAGATAAATTTCATCCGTCTGCAAACTTTCAGGCTCTACAAAAAGCTGATGCCTGTCGCGTTCTTCAAAACGCATTACCTTGTCTTCTATTGAAGGACAGTATCGAGGTCCAATTCCGCTGATTTTTCCAGAATAAAGAGGAGAACGATTTATATTTTTTCGGATAATTTCGTGAGTTTTTTCGTTTGTATAAACCAAATAACACGGAACCATCGGACGGTCAATTTTTTCATCATCAAAACTAAAAGGAATTACTTCTTCATCGCCTTCCTGCAAGTCAGCCTTTGAAAAATCAACTGTATGGCGCAAAATTCTCGGAGGTGTTCCAGTTTTTAGGCGGCCAGTTGTAAAGCCAAGACGATTGAGCGAATGAGTAAGTCCAAAAGCCCCGGCTTCGCCAATTCTTCCGCAAGGAGCATCGTATTCGCCAATAAAAATGCGTCCACCCAAAAAAGTCCCGGTAGTAAGAACAACAGCACGAACAGGAATAATTCTTCCGCGCTCTGTAACAATCGCAGTAACTTTTTGTCTTTTTCCAGAACGGGCAGCTTCCGTTAAACATTCGGAGCGAAATTCTCCAGGAATCGAGCCTTTTTCTGCGGCAGTGTCGCTGTCTGGAGGCAAAGGAGAAGAAGAAGCCGTTGTCAAAATATCAACGACCGTATCCATCAAAGTAGAAAGGTTTGGCGTTGTTTCGATAGTCTGCCGGGCCAAAGACGCATAGAGAATTTTATCTGCCTGAGAACGGGGCGATTGAACGGCAGGACCGCGACTTTTATTCAACATACGAAACTGAATCATCGAGTTGTCTATAAGTTTGCCCATTTCGCCGCCAAGAGCATCGATTTCCCGGACAATGTTTCCTTTTGCAACACCGCCAATCGAAGGATTACAGCTCAAGCGCGCAATCGAATCAATTGTCTGAGTTACAAGAAGAGTTTTAAGTCCCATTCGGGCACAGGCCAGACAAGCTTCTGTTCCAGCATGTCCACCGCCAATTACAGCAACATCAAATGAATCATAAAAAGACATACGAAAATTATAGTGAAATCAAAGTTCTGTATCAAATCCAAAACAAAATTCTGAAAAAAAAGTATTTTTTTGTAACCTTTTCCTTTTACGCTGTTTTTTTAAGTATAGAGCGACAAGAAACAATCTCTTTATGTTACAAAAAACTTCCTACTTTGCTCCTTGCACCAGTCTTCCTCCGGGCTGGTGCATTTTTTTGCTTTTTTGCATCTTTTTTATTCAAAATATCAGCAATTTTTACAAATTCTGACCACAGTATATTGCAAATCAATTTTTATCGCTATTTCTTCGTAATATTTTTTCTGTTTTTTTATAAAATATGCTCAAAACTTCTTTTTATCCAAAAACGACGTCTGTTTAATCCAAAGTATTGCGCAGTTTATAATATATAGTTATTTTACGTGAGCGACGTTTATTAAAAAAAGTGAGGTGTTATTTATGAAAGTAACCAAATTTTTAATGGCGGCAGCTTTGGTTTCGGCTGCAGCAATGTTCGTGTCTTGTTCCAATTTAAGCGAAAGCTCAGAATCTTCTTCTGATTCAAGCCGCGCAGCTTCATCGGGAACAACTTATTCTGTAGGAACAGCTTCTGATTTGTACACAGCCGCAAACAAGGTAAATCCTGGCGACACAATCAAACTGACCGCGAACATCAACCTTACAAAGCAGCTGCAGCTTTTAAGGAGCGGATCTTCCGGAAAAGTGATCACACTTGACGGAAACGGAAAAACGCTCAACTGCTCTGCATTTACAGGCTGGGGCGTAAAAGTAAACGGCTCTTACTGGACAATCAGAAAACTGACAGTTACAAAAGCTTCAGACTGCGGAATGGTTTTCCAGCTCGGAGGAAACAACCGCGCTGAATACTGCAAATTCACCTATAACGGCGACTCAGGACTTCAGGTTTACAACTCGGCTCACGATGTAACAATTACAAGATGTGAATCTTACTACAACTACGACAAAGCGACGAAAGGCGAAAATGCCGATGGTTTTGCAGCAAAACTTTCGGGCGGAAAAAACATCAAATTCAACTATTGTGTTGCAAAATATAATTCTGATGACGGCTGGGATCTTTACAGTCAGGCATATCCTGTAACTCTCAACAATTGCGAAGCTTCTTACAACGGATATATCAATTCTTCGCTCCAGACAACACCTGACGGCGATGGAAACGGATTTAAACTAGGTTCAAAATACAAAAATGTAAGCCACAGAGTTCTTTCATGCAAATCAACATATAACCTCAAGTACGGAATTGATGCTAACGGAAACACCGCAAAGCAGACAATTACAAACTGCACTGTAAAGAACAACAAAGAAGGTCAAATTTCAAGCAGAACAAAATACTAATCTGAATTTCAAATGACTTTCTGTCCGCAAATGCCTCTCCTCCTGCAGCATTTGCGGACTTTTTTATTTGAGTTCATTTTTCCCGCAGTTTTCGCCATCAACATCAAAAGCAGACAATCCATCGTTATTTTTTAGAAACGGATCTGCCCCATTTTTTAAAAGAAGCTTTGTAGTTTTTAAAGAATTTGCATAAACCGAAAACATAAGAGCAGTGTCGCCGTTTGAATTCTGCAAATTGACATCTGCGCCTTTTTTTATAAGAAGTTTTGCAAGCGCAGAAAAATTCTGGGCAGAAGCAGTCATTAAAGGAGTCATGTCGCCTTTGTTAAAATGATTTATATCCGGATTGAATTTTAGCAAAAACCTTACAAGCGAAAGATTTTTAGAAATGCATGCATATTCAAAAGGTGTTATTCCTTCGCTGCTTTCCAAATCTAGATCTGCGCCATATTTTATAAGAAGTTTAGCCTGTTTTAAATTTCCGCAACGGCAAGCCCACATTAAAGGCGTTATTCTGCCACTCGAAAAAGCGTCCGGTTTTTGCCCGTCCAGCAAAAGTTCCTTTAAAACACCGCAATTTCCAGACTGAACGGCAAGCATAACAGCATTTTCGTTTTGAGAATGAGCAAGAAAGTCTTGCACATCATTTTTTTTACAGCCAAAAAACAGCCACAGACAAGCGGCAAAAACCGCAATGCAAAAATATTTACTTTTTAACAACTTTTGCCGCTCCTATTTGATTTAATTTTTTTGAATTTTCGTAAAAATTTGTGCCATCTGCGCCGTTGTCTTGCATATAATTATAATATAGAAACAATTGAATAGATTTTTTTCATAAATTCATTTCCCTTGTTTTTTCTAAACTTTATAACAAGCTGTTTTATTTGTCAAATTTTGTTTTTTTTGATTTGAGGCCGAAGCTTACGCCGGATGCGGCGGGCGGAGTTGACGCGGAAAAACGGGTTGGTTGCCAAACTAACCTGTTTTTCCGCGCCAATGAGGGTTACCGAACCCAAAGCAGCCGGTTTTTAGGTAATTTGCTACACAAAGCCTGTCTGAATTCCGTTTTTTAAGATAAATGCCGTCCTGTTTTTTTTGCTTAAAATTGCGCGATAATTGAAAAATCCTCGTGTTTTTTGTAATATGTGGGAATGGATTTATTAAAAAAACTTGATGAACTGGACAAACGTTTTGCAGAAATTAACGAAATGGTTCAAGATCCAGACCTTGTTAAAGACCAGAAAAAATACAAGGATGTTATGCGTGAACATGGACATTTGTCTGATGTGCTTGAAGTTGGAAACGAATATAGAAAATGTCTGTCCGGCATTGAAGATGCCAAAATGATGATTACAGCCGAAGATGATCCTGATATGAAGGAAATGGCCCGTGAAGAAATGAAAGAACTTGAAGAAAAAGTTCCAGTTCTTGAAGAACAGATTAAGCTCAAACTGATTCCGCCTGATCCTCTCGACGAAAAAAATATTATTTTGGAAATCCGCTCTGCTGCTGGTGGCGACGAGGCTTCGCTTTTTGTGCGCGATATGTGGGAAATGTACTGCCATCTCTGCGAAAGAAAAGGCTGGAAATACGAAAATCTTGAAGCACAGGAGACTGAAGTTGGCGGTTTTAACAAAATCGTAACTCAAATCCAGGGAAAGTTTGTTTTTGGAACTTTGCGCTGGGAATCTGGTGTTCACCGTGTTCAGCGTGTTCCGCAGACTGAATCTCAAGGACGGCTGCAGACTTCGACTGTTACGGTTGCGGTTTTGCCGGAAGCCGAAGAAGCTGACGTAAAAATCAATCCGGGGGATGTTCGCGTTGACGTTATGCGTGCGGGCGGTCCTGGAGGCCAATGTGTAAATACTACCGACTCTGCTGTTCGCCTTACTCATATTCCGACCGGAATTGTCGTAATTCAGCAGGATCAAAAATCGCAAATCAAAAACAAAGAAAAAGCGTGGGAAGTTTTGCGCGCTCGTCTTTTTGATTTTCAGCAGTCAAAACTCGATGCAGAACGCTCTGCTGCCCGCAAAAGTATGGTTGGAAACGGAGACCGCTCTGAAAAAATCAGAACGTACAATTATCCGCAGGATCGCGTAACTGACCACAGAATCAACTTGACTTTGCATAACCTGCCTTCGTTTATGATGGGAAATATGGACGAAATGCTCGATGCTCTGAACGTTTACGCAAAAGAAGAACAGTTCAAAGAGCTTGAAGCATAAAACGGAAATACAAGCTTGAATATTCTTGAGGCAAAAAAATACGGAAAGGAGCAGCTCAAAAACTCTCCTTCTCCCGACCTGGACATTTCTGTTCTTTTGCAGTTTGTTACAGGTTTTGACAGAACGCAGCTCCTTTTAAAACGGGATTGCAATCTGTCAAAAGAACAGGAATCAAACTTTTTAGATGCAGTTCAGCGGCGAAAAACGGGGCTTCCGGTTGCCTATATTACCGGGCACAAGGAATTTTACGGTTACGATTTTTATGTAACGCCGGCAGTTTTGATTCCCAAACCAGACACTGAAATCCTCATTGAGCAGGCATTAAATTCACTCGCGCTTTTTTATTCAAAAAACGAAAATAAAGACGGAAGTATAAAGAAAATTCCCGAAATCTGCGACATGTGCAGCGGAAGCGGCTGCGTTGGAATTTCTGTCCTCAAGGCGCTTTTAGAAAATGACGGAATTCAGGTAAACTGCCTGCCAAAAATGACATTTGTCGATATTTCGGCGGACGCTTTGGAAATTACCAAAAAAAATGCAGAAAGGCTTTTGGGCGAAGGCGAAAAACTAAGCAATCCAGAAAACCTAACTTCTGCTCTTTCGCGAATCCGGCTCATTCAGTCCAATTTGTTTGAAAACGTACCTTTTTCTTTTGATTACATTTTGACAAATCCGCCTTACGTTCCTCATTCTGAGAGTCTCGAACTTTTAAAAGACGGCAGAAGCGAACCTTTGCTTGCTTTGGACGGAGATGTTTGCTCTGACGGAGAATATTCGGGAACAGAAGACGGTCTTTTTTTGATAAAAAGACTTGTTCCCCAGTGTTTTGAGCATCTTGTCTGTGGCGGAACTCTGATAATGGAAACAGGAGAATACAATGCCGAACAGACCGCAAAACTTTTTGAAAAGACAGGTTTTAAAAACGTTCACATCGAAAAAGACCTTAACAACATGCTAAGAGATGTAATCGGAACAAAAACTCATAGCATTGCATAAAGAACTTCAATTTCTGCTTCCGTCAAAGTCCTGTATTCTCCGGGTTTTAAATTTTCGTCAAGAAAAAGTCCTGCCATTTTTATCCGCTTTAAAAAAACAACTTCGTTTCCAAGCGCACAAAAAATTCTTTTTACTTCGTGAAATTTTCCTTCTGTCAGGGTGATTTTACATTCATTTTCGTTTAACCAGTCGATTTTTGCTCCACAACTTTTTTGTTCGCCTGCTTTTTTTTCTGGCGGAAGAACTAGCCCAAACTCTGCTTTTTTAACGTAATCTTTTTGTTCAGAAGAGGAAACTGGATTTTTAAGACCAACAAGATAAGTTTTTTCGATTTTGTTTTGAGGACGCGTCAAAAAGTCAGAAAGTTTGCCGTCATTTGTAAAAAGCAAAAGTCCTTCCGTGTCTGCGTCAAGCCTGCCAATAGAATGAAGATTTGCGCCATTTTCGTCAGTCAAAATCTCTTTTGGAAAAACCTCATAAACAGTTTGCCGTCTGTCGCTCACCGTAGAGCAGACAACCCCAGACTTTTTGTTCATGAGAAAATAAAATTTAATTTTCGGAATATGTTTTTTACGCATAATAAAACCTTGAATTGCAGGGACGTAATTTTATGTCAAAGATTTTACGCAAAAAAGCTCTATGCCTTCACCAGTAAATTTTTGTTTTACAGCGTTTACAACGGCTTTGACCATGGATAAATCCTTGTCGTCAATATACGAAATCAAAAGAAAATTTGTTTCTGGCCAAGTTGAATTTCCAAGTTTATAACTATTTTTTCCACGCCCAGTCACAAGTGGCACGATTGTATATTGTATATCAGAAATTTTTTCTTCCAGCAAAACCGTTATTTCTTCCTGAACCGACTGATTGGCAATTATTTCACAGCGAATCATGCAAAGCTCCTAAATTAGTGCGCCAAGGATGGCGCAAAAACGTAAAGAGAGAAAATTCTGTTTGCCTTTTGGTGAACAGATTTTTCTCGTAAAAACAAAATTGCAAGGATGCAATTTTGTTTTTATTTTTCACCCGTCAAAATCACTTCGATCCGGCTTTTTTCGCGCTTTTTTTCTTTCATTATAAGTGAATACAAAACCGGTATAAAGAAAAGCGTTACAAAAGTTGACGATGTAAGTCCTCCTACAACAGCGACTGCTATAGGCTGAACCATAGCCGCGCTTCCTTCTGTCGCAAAGCACATTGGGATCATTCCAAGAATTGTTGTTAAAGTTGTCATCAATACTGGACGCAGACGGCTTACTCCAGCTTCGAGGCACGCATCTTTCATTTTTCGTCCGCGGTCTATAAGCAAGTTCGTGTAGTCAACCAAAATTATTCCATTGTTTACTACAATTCCAACAAGCATGATGATTCCAACTGCGCTTGTCATGCTGAACGCCTGCCCCGCAAATTTAAATATGAATACGACTCCAATTATCAGGAATGGAATTGTCGTCAAATTGATTATCGGCGCTTTAAAACTTTCGTAAGTTCCTGCCATTACGCCAAATACAAGAAGAATCGCCATTATTCCTATCAAAAGATATGTTCTTCCCTGATCTTTTGTGTCTTTCCATGCTCCCTCGTAAACAACAGAAACTCCTTCTGGAATAATAAAACTTTCTGCAATTCCATCTTTTATTTCCTGAACAATTTCTGTCGAATTTCGGTCTGTTTTTTTGTCAGCAGTCACAGTAACTCGCCGTGTCTGATTTTCGCGTCTGATTGTTACAGGACCAAGACCTTTTTTTACTTCCGCAAAATTTGCAACGCTTACCATGCCGTTTGTGCCTTTTACGTAAATCTGTTCAAGGTCTGCGGTAGATTTTCTGTCATCTGGCTCATAAAGAAGAATCATATCATACTCCTTGCCGTTTTCGCGGTAAGTAGTCGCCGTAACACCATTTACTGCGTAATTTATTTCTTTTGCAACCGTCGTCACATCAACTCCAAAAGAATAAGCGCGCTGTCTGTCAATTACAACCTGAATTTCTGGAAGTCCGCGATCCGTATCTATTGAAACTTCTCCAATATCATCAATTTTTTCCATTACTTCGCGGATTTGAGAGGCAACATTCATCGCCTTGTCCAAATCGTCGGAACGCACACGGATTTTAAATTCAGAACCTGTCATCTGCCGTCCAAATCCCTGGCTAAAAGTAAATCTTGCGCCCGGATATGAATTAAAGTATTTTCTGAGCTTAGTCTGCACTGTATCGGAAGTATCAATTTGTTTGCTAGAATCCTCCGGCAAATTGATTTGAATTGAACCTTTGTTTGTGCTTGAATTTCGGCCTGTTCCAATCGAAGTGATTACAGTCGTATAGCCCTGAATTTCTTTTTCAACAATTTTTTCAAAATCTCTTAAAACAGCTGTGGTTTCAGAGAGCGGAGTTCCGTTTGCAAGTGTCAAATTCATCGTCACGCTCGAATCAGTTCCGTTGTTCATCATGTTGACTTTTAATGTTGGAATCAAAATAAACGACATCAAAAGCGCGCAAATACAGACAAAAACAGTCAAAGCTCTGTGCTCAAGAGCAGATTTCAAGCCTTTTCTGTACGCTTTTGTAACAACTGTCATTGGAATTTCTAAGATTTCGTAGAATTTAGCAAGCGGCTTAAACCGAATCGGCTTTTCTGCCCTGTTTGTAAGAGGCAAAAATACACCTGCAAGAACTGGAACCAAAAACACTGCAACAAAAAGAGAAGAAACAAGAGCAATTACAACGGTAAAAATAATTCCCTTGAACATTTGTCCCATCATTCCAAGCTCTTTTATAAAGAAGATAAAAGGCAAAAACACGCAGATTGTAGTAAGGTTTCCAGAAGTTACACTCATGAGCATTTCTTGCGAACCTAAGACAGCGGCAATTTTCGGTTTTGCGCCACGGCTTCTGTAAACATAGATATTTTCAATCATTACGATTGATGCGTCTACAATCATTCCAACGCCCAAAATCAAACCGGTCAAAGTCATCATGTTAAGCGTGATTCCGGCAAAATTCATTGCTAAAAGAGTGATTATAATTGAAAGAGGAATTGAAATTGCAATTATTAAGGTTGATTTTCCGGATTTCAAGAACAAAAACAGAATCAAAACTGCAAGTACAAGTCCTGAATATGCCGAATCCAAAAGTGTCGCAATTGTATCGTTAATTGATTCTGAGTCATCAGAAATTACATCGAGGATTACATCGCTTGGCATAATATCTTGAATTTCTGCAATTTTTTCGCGAGTCGCCTTCGCAACAGTAACAGTATTTTTTCCAGACTGTTTTGTAACAGAAACGTAAATGCCCGGAAGTCCGTTAATGTAAACTTCGCTTGACTTGTCTTTGTAACCCATGTAAACGTTTGCAAGATCGCTCAGCCGCACAACATAATTGTTTTTTGCCGTTATTATAGTGCCAGCAACTTCTTCTACGCTGGAAAATTCTCCTGTAGTTCTGATAGTGTAATCTGTTTCGCCTTCGTTGATTTTTCCGCCGCCAAGTTCAAGATTCTGTTTAGAAAGAGCAGCCGAAAGATTTGCCATCGTAAGCCCATAAGCAGAAAGCCTGTTCTGAGAAACATCAACTCTCAGAATTTTTTCACGTCCGCCGGAAACACTCGCTTCTGCAACTCCGTCAACCTGCTCAAGAAGATCGACAATCTGGTCTTCGGCGATTATTTTTAAGTCGTCGTTTGAACGGTTCCCGCGGACTGCAATTCTCATAATCGGCATTGAATCCGCATTCATTTTAAAAATCGAAGGAGAACTCGCATTATCCGGAAGATTTCGCGTTACGCGGCTTATTTTGTCGCGAATGTCGTTCGTAACACTTTCCAAATCTGTTCCGTAGTTAAATTCAAGGCTGATTGAANNGATCCTTCTGAAGATGTGGATGTAAGAGATTTTAATCCGCTCAAAGAAACTAATTGCCCTTCCAAAACTTTCGTAACCGTTTTTTCGACAGATTCCGGACCTGCATTTTTATAAGTCGTACGAACATTTATATAAGGAGAGTCAACATCCGGCATCAAACTTACAGCAACGTTTTTAAGAGTAAAAATTCCGATTGTTCCAAGCAGAGCAAAAACGATTAACGTTAAAACAGGATGCTCAAGAGTTTTTTTTGAAATAGACATAAGTTCCTCGCTTTTTTTTCGCAGCCATCAGTTCTTTTTTGTCGGGCTGGAAATATCCAATATTTTTGAACCGTCGCCCAAGCTCGCCATTCCCTGTATAACAACTTTATCGCCTTCTTTTACGCCGCTTAAAATCTGAACATATCCGTCAACGGTTTTTCCTTTTTCGACTTTTACTTTAGAAACGGTTTCGCCGCCACCAGAAGAATTTACAATATACGCAAAAAAGTCATCTCCGTTTTGAACAAGCGCATCCGACGGCATTACGACCGCCCCTGAATAATCTTCCGTGTAAAGTTTTACTTTTGCAAACATTCCGGCATTTATGCGTTCATCGTGGCGGTCAAAAGTCAAAATAACCTCTTTCGTTCGTGTTGTTGCATCGACAACAGGCGAAACTCTGCTCACTGTTGCTGCAAAAATCACGCCAGGATATGCCTCGACAGAAACTTCAGCCTTCAGCCCCTTTTTTAAAACCGCAACATAACGCTCCGGCACATTTGCCGTAACCTGAAGATTGTTGATGTCGCCGATTATCGCAATTGCCGTGCTCGTAGTAACTTTTTTGCCGTTTTTGAGAGGAGTCGAAATCACGCTTCCAGAAATCGGCGCGTAAACTGGACTTGAACGGTAATTTGTTCCCGGCTCGCTCGGATCAACATAGGCGATTATGTCGTTTTTCTTTACGCTAGAACCAAGCATTACAGAAGTCGAAATTACTTTTCCGCCCATATCCGGATAAACCGAAACCGAATTTTGGCTTTCAACCTCTCCATTCGTATTTACATAGCCGTGAAGTGTTGTAATTTCTGCCGTCATTGTCCGCACAGAAACAACGGCACTATTTCCGCCTCGTCCGCCTCTTCCATCAAAACCAGCAGGTTTTCCAGAAGATTTTCCGATAGTTTTTGCATAAACTGCCGTCAAAACGACTGCAAGAACCGCAACAGCGGCAACAATAAACGATTTTCGTATTTTCATTTTGTCAAGCTCCCGAAATCAGCACCGATTGTGCTTTCTAATTTCATTATAGTTTTTGCAAGAGTCAAAATCTCGCTGTTAAGAGAAACCTTTGCCTGTAAAAGCGTATTGTTTGAATTCTGCAAGGAAAGCAAATCCTTTGTTCCGCGATTGTACGCTTCGCTCGTCATAGAGTAATTTTTTTCGGCAAGCTCAACATTCGCCTGCTTGTATTTTATTGCTTCCTGGCTCTGCTTTATTGAACGCAGGCTTGAATTTATCGTCCGGATAAAATTTTTTCTTTCGTTATCAATCTGAAGCTCAAGATCAGAAACCTTATCCTTTGCGCTGTCGATCGCATTGTTTTTTTGCGACCACGGCAAAACTCCATCCAAAGGAATTGACGCGCTCAAACTAACCGAAGCCGTTTTTTTAGGATCAGGAGCATCATCTTTTCCAACATACCAAGAAGAATCTCTCCAGGACAAATTTGCATTCAAAGACGGCACAAAAGCCGAAAAACGCTTGTCCATTACAGAAACTTTTGCGCTTTCGAGCTGAGACTCAAGGTTTTGAAGAGCTGCCGAAGTTACATTTTTTTCTTCAACCGTAATTTCGCCCAAATAAAGATAATCGTCCAAAGAACCTGTAAATTCAATTTCATCTGCAACCGCAAGTCCCAAAATCTGCTTAAAATTATCGAGGTCGTTGATATAAGCCGTGTAAGCGTTTTCAACCGTCGGAATTTTCGACTTATAGTTTACTTCCGCGCTCAAAGCGTCAACTTCGCTCAACCTGCCGGCATTGTATTTTTGAAGATTGCTTTCGTACTGCTGCTTTGCAATTCTTAAATTTTCTTCCTGAAGTCCAATATTTTCCTTTTCGTACAAAAGTCCGTAATAAGACTGGCGGACAGAAAGTTCAATCTGCCTGACAGCCTCATCAAAACTGATTTTGCTCTGCTCAAAAGAAAGCTGCGCGCTCTTCATCGAAGTAAAAAGATTTGCCGAAAGCGAAACAGAAACGCTCGCATTAACGCCAAAACTCGCATTGTAGTCAGAAGACTGGTCGCCACCCGTCAAAAAATCAACCGGAACTGCCGAACTTGCGCCAACAGCCACACTCGGACTCACAGAATTCCAGCTGTCCTTTTTTGCGCGCAAAGCCGCATCAAGAGTAATTTTCTGCCTTTTTATCGAAACATTTTTTTCTTTTGCAATTTTAACTGCGTCTTCCACCGAAAGAACATATTTTTTAGAATTTTCCGCCGCATAAACATTTGCCGCAAGCAACATTCCGGCAAAAATAACTGTCTTAAAAACCGTCTTTTTCATCAAAAGCCATTCCTGTTTTATATTTTTGGGCCATTTTTGCTTTCGCAAAAACCGGGCTTTCCGTACTTCCGCGCCTTTTCGCTCCATTCCTGCGTTGCACTCCGGAACGCCTCCGGCGGTACTACAAATCCCTTGTCCGCAAGGACAAGGCGTTCGCTTTAGCGAACACGTCGATAATCGAGTTTTGCGCCAGCAAAATCTCGCAGCGTGCTTGCCACGCACAAATCCCTTGTCCGCTTTTTGTCATTATCGGGCTTGACCCGATAATCCGTTGAAAATTTTCATTAGACTGCTAACCGAGTTTGCTATGCAAACATCGCATTGCCAAGAACTGCAATGGCAACCTTGTTAAGTTAGTAAGCCGTTTTTTCAAAAACTCGACATTCGCCCTTATAAATCATTTTTATTTTTCTATTATAATCTTTTATTTCCAGTTTTTTCATTAGAAAATGTAAAATCAAAAATAAGAAAACGCTTATTTTTATTAAATTTTTCAGTTCAAAAAAAAGCATTTTTTAACATTTTGTAGTAACTTTATAATGACTGAAAATTGTGATATTATCTAAACAAACTTGCCTGTATTCAGATACATAAAAATCTGATGGGAGATGTTTTATGGCATTCGACATCATTACTAACAGCACGGAATTTGACAAAGATATTCTGTTAAATCAGTTTTTTGCCACATTTGGAGAAAATTATACCCAGCAGGAAAAAGACTTGTTTACACAAGCATGGAACTTTCTCTGCGAAAAAACATCTGCTCTAACACGTTCCTGCGGAAAACCATATCATCTGCATCCAATGCGCGTCGCTTCAATTCTGGCAGAATCAAAAATGGACGGAGAATGTATTGTCTGCGGTCTTTTGCATTCAATTTTTGAAATTCCAGACATAACAACAAAAGAAGTCGAAGACAAATTCGGAACAGTCATCGAAAGAATTGTTTATGACACTTCAAGAATCACTGGCATGAAAATCAATGCAAGCTCAATCCAGCAAGCGGACAATATCCGAAAAATGCTCTTTGCAATGATTGACGATGTTCGCGTAATCCTCGTAAAACTTGCCGACCGTCTTGACCGCATGCGCCACCTAAAATCTATCGAAGAAAAAAAACAGCGCCTTGTTGCGGCTGAGGTAATCGACATTTGGGCACCGCTTGCCGACCGTCTTGGTATGCAAACTATGAAAAACGAGCTTGAAGATTTAAGCCTAAAATATTCAAACCCGGACGTTTTTCAGCAAATTAAGGCGATTGTAAATCAAAAACAAGGAGAACGCGCCTCTTACCTCGACAAAGCAGTTCAATCAATCTACAAGGCCTCTGAAAAAGCAGGAATAAAAGTGACGGTTTCGAGCCGGGCAAAACATTTTTATTCAATCTACAAAAAAATGCAAAAACGCAACGTTCCGGCAGCCCAGCTCTACGACCTTCTTGCACTGCGTGTAATCTGCCAGACAAATGCAGAATGTTACACTTTGATTGGAATTGTCCACGGACTATGGAAACCAATGGAAGGACGTTTTAAAGATTACATTGCCATGCCAAAGGCAAACGGCTATCAGTCGCTCCATACAACTGTCATGTGCGAAGGCCGGCCTCTCGAAATCCAAATCCGTACTAAAGAAATGCATGAACAAGCAGAACACGGTGTTGCGAGCCACTGGCTTTACAAAAAAGGCACAAATCACGACAAAGTCGATATAAGCAATCTCGGAATTTTCAATCAATTGCAGACTCTCAAAAATGAAAAACTCTCGGACGAAAGTTTTTTTGCTGAATTAAAAGGAGAACTGCTTTCTGACGAAATTTTCGTATTCACTCCAAAAGGCGATGTCATTCATCTTCCAGCTGGAAGCAACGCAATTGACTTTGCATACTGCGTACATTCAAAAATTGGAGAAAAAATTGTAGGCGCAAAGGCAGATGGAAAAATAATTCCTCTCACACAGCCGCTCAAAAACACACAGATTATCGAAATTATTACAAATCCGCAGGCTCACCCAACAGAAAGCCAGTTAAAATCTGTACACACGTCAAAAGCCCGTTCCAGAATCCACAGCTGGCTTGTAACAAACGATCCTACTTTTGTGGACAAGGCGGCAGAAGCTCAGAGAGCAGCAGATTTAGCGGCAAATAACGAAAGAGCGCGCTCAATCCAGGAAGAAAAAAAGAAAAAACGTTCCGTAAATCCGAAATTTGCAGAAAAAAAGATTGATGAACGTTACACTGGCGAAGTAAAAGTCGATGGAATGAAAAACGTATTCTACAGACTTGCAGGCTGCTGCCGTCCAAAACCGGGCGATGTAATCGTAGGATACTCAAGCACCCGCAACGGAATCATGGTTCACAGGGCAGACTGTCTTACCTTCCAGCGAATCGAAAACATTGAGCACAGAATGGTCGATGTTTCATGGGCTGTAAGGGAACTGCCTCAAAAAAAAGTGTAAATCTGCAAAAAAATCCCCTGCATCGAGTTTTTTAATAATGCTCTGGCAGGGCTTAATTTTACAAAACTTTTAGCGTCCTGTATAACGCATCTGGCCTTCAACAAAATCCGGATTTTTTGTGCGGATTATTGTTCCAACAGAAATTTTTGCTTTTGTATAAATCGCACAGTCGTGGTCTGGATTTACCCAGTCAAGGATTGTGCCGTTTTTTGGATTTACAAAAATGTAGTCGTTTCCGCACAGTTTTTCTGACAGAATATCCGGGCTTACAAGTTCCAAATCAGTTCCTTTGTCCGTTTTGTTGAGAGACTCGTAAAGATAAAGCCTGTATCCGTCAATTTTTTTAACAGAGTGAACAACTTTTTCCGGGTGCTCTTCTAGGTCTTTTTCTACAGCGGAGCGCATGCGCGGATCCATTTCTTCAAGTTCTTTCTGGCGTGCTTTTTCGAGTTCTTCGCCATTTTTAAAGACTTTTTCCAAGTCGCTTCCGGTAATTTCTTCAATAATAGAACCTGCCATATCATAAGGGCTGTCGCTTGCTCCAACTGTAGTCTCGTCAGCATGAGCACGGCTGTAATAAAAACCAGTTGTACTTTCGCGGTGAGGAACTTCTTTTAAACTTGAAATAAAAGGAGCCGCTTCTTCAGCAGAAATTTTTCCTTCGAGGGCATCGAGCGCTTTTCGGTAAGCACGTGTAACCATCGAAACGTAATAAATCGACTTCATTCGTCCTTCAACCTTGATTGCATCGACTCCGGCCTTTTTCATATCAGCAAGATGATCAATCATGCACAAGTCTTTTGAAGAAAGAACTGCTGTAAAGTCGTCGCCTTCAAAAACAGGAAAATATTCTCCCGGACGTTTATGTTCCTGAAGAACAAGGTTTCCGCTCTGGGCAAGAGCTTTTGCCTGAGACTGAGTTAATTTTGTCTGAGTTCCATCTGCGCAAGAAAAAGAAGAGACAGCTTCGAGAAGATTTACAGTTTTTCCGTCAGAAAGGCGGAATTCAGGATTTTTAATGCCAACGTCAAAATCCCAGCGGCAGGACTGCGAACAAAAGCCCGACTGCGCGCTGCGGCCTGTAAGATAGGCGCTCATAAGACAACGCCCAGAATATGCAATACACATTGCGCCGTGAGCAAAACATTCAAGCTCAACATCAGGATTTGCATCTTTGATTTCACGAATTTCGTTCAAACTTGTTTCGCGTCCGAGAACAACTCTTTTAAAGCCGATTCTATTGTACATTTTTACGGCTTCTTTATTCATGCAGCTGGCTTGAGTTGAAAGATGAAGATGTGCTTTTGGAAAATTCTTTTGCAAAATGTCAACCATTCCCAAATCTTGCACGATAAATGCATCTATCGGATACTGCTTAAAATAATCAAGGTTGTCCAAAAAAGCTTTTATGTCCTGATTATGAAAAGCAATATTCAATGCGCAAAAAAGTCTTTTTCCAGGAAAGCGTTTTTTTAATTCAATTACGCGGTTGTATTCGTCTTCGTAAAAATTGTCGGCTTTTACTCGCAATGAAAATTTTTTAAGTCCAATGTAAGCCGTGTCTGCTCCGTAATTATACGCATAAGACAATTTTTCGATATTTCCAGCAGGGCAAACCAATTCCATCGTTATAAACCTTCCTTAATTTTTTGTACTGTAAAAAGCCGTCCGATTTTTTCAACGGCAAGATGCGATTCTTCAAAATATTCATCCGCAAGCTGAAACATTGCCGGCATATTTTTCCAGACATCCAAAGTGCATTTTCCGCCTGCTTCAAGAAGAATTCTTTCCATTCGTTCAGCGTCATCAAGCAAAAACTCATTTTCTCCCATTTGAATATAAACAGGAGGAAAAAAACGAAGCTGCTCTTCTGTAGCGCGAAGCGGAGAAACAAAAGGAATGTTCCGGTTATTTTGGAAAGTGTACATTTCTGCGGCACGGAACATTGATTCTGCGGTATAAAGCTCATCGCAAACTTTTTTTTCTGTAAACTTTTTAGAATCAGCCCCAAGATCAAGCCAAGGACTAAAAAGAACGATTTTTGAAATCGAAGAGCGGAGTTTTTCAGAAAGGCTCAAAACAAGACCAAGCGCAATCGAAGCGCCGGAACCGTCAGCCATTATAATTATTTCTGATTTTGAATCGTCGGGATTTTTTGAATTATCGTATTCAAGTGAATTTGCAACAAGCTCTTCAGTATAAATCGTCTTAAAAACATTTTGAACATCTTCGAGAGAAGCAGGATAAGCGTGGGTCGGAGCAAGCCGAAATTCCGGGACAACAGCACGAGCGCTTGCAGCAGAAGCAAGAGAAGCGGCAAAATTACGGTAAGCCTGCTTTGAACCGCCGACAAAGCATCCGCCGTGAATATAAAGAATTATCCGTTTTGTAATGTAAATTTCCGGCAAAAAAAAATCGCAGCTAACTCCGCCATAAGAACGTTCTGAACATTCAACGTTGTTTGGCAAGATTGAATTTGTAAAAACTGAATCAAATTTCGCTCTAAACGATTTTACATCAGACTTTAACGAGAAAAATAAATTTTTCAGTTTTTTTAATGCGGCTTTGCGATTTCCGGAAAGATTCATAATAGAATAGCACAATAGCATAATATTAAAAATTTTGCTACAGTTAAGGCTATGCCAATAAAAATTCAAAGCGACTTGCCGGCACGCACAGTGCTGGAAAACGAAAATATCTTTGTAATGACGGAAAACCGAGCCGCCGCACAGGATATTCGTCCTCTAAAAATAGCAATCGTCAATTTAATGCCGACAAAAGAAACAACAGAAACACAGCTTTTACGGCTTTTGGGAAACACTCCTCTTCAAATAGACATTTCGCTTGTCAGAATGGAAAATCATGCTGCAAGTCATGTAAGTTTAGAGCATCTTGAAAAATTCTACATTCCGTCGAGCGACATTTTTAAAAACAAGTACGACGGTCTTATAATTACTGGCGCACCTGTCGAACAAATGCCGTTTGAAGATGTCGATTACTGGAATGAGCTTTGCGACATCATGGACTATGCAAAAAAGAACGTCTTCAGCACGCTTTACATCTGCTGGGGAGCGCAGGCAGGACTTTATCATAATTACGGCATAAAAAAAGTTCAGCTCGAAAAAAAAGCATTTGGCATAATTCCAAACCACAAAGTTACAGAAAATGACCCTCTCTTGCGCGGATTTGATGATATTTTTCCAGTTCCGACAAGCCGCCATACAACTGTCAGCCGAAATTCAATCTTAAAAGTAAAAGATTTGACCGTTTTAGCAGAAAACCAGGAAAACGAAATTACTCTCTGCAAAAGTTCAGACAACCGCTCGATCTTTATGATGGGACATCTTGAATATGACACAGAAACCCTTTCAAAAGAATACTGGCGCGACAAAAACAAAGGACTACCGATAGAAATTCCTTTAAATTATTTTCCAAAAAACAATCCTGAACAAAAGCCTTACAACATTTGGAGAAGCACAGCGCATTTATTTTTCAGCAACTGGCTAAACTATTACGTTTACCAAGACACGCCATACGATCTCGAAAAAATTTAGCATTACCAAAACTTTGTCATTAAAAAAAACTGCAACTTTCGGCCTTTAAAAGGAGAGTTGCGGCAAAGAAGTCTGGCTGCTATTTTTCTACATGAATCCAAGTTAATTCGTGTTTATTGTAATGAAGGTGGACAACCCGGCTATTTGGAATATCGGCAAACTTTTTTACAAGCTCCCAGTCGATTTCGCCTTGCATTTTTATCGTGCAAATCATATTTTTTGTGCGGCCGCTTTCCAGCCAAAGACTTATCCATTCAAAAAGACGCTCAGGATAGCAAATTACATCGCTAAAAACCCAATCAAGTTTTTGACAGTCAAGTTCTGCGCAAACCTCTTCCGGTTTTAAAGTAAAAGCATCGTGTGCCAAAAATTTTACGTGGGAATCTTCCATAAGTGAAGGAACAAGTTCGGCCCGGTCAACAGCAAAAACGTCCGCTCCAAGACCGCGCAAAACCCAAGTCCAGCCGCCAGGACAGGCGCCAGCTTCAAAGCATTTTGAGTTTTTTCCGGGAAGCTCAGCTCCAAAAAAATGATGGGCCAGTGTCAGACTTTCCTGGATTTTAAGATATGCACGGCTCGGAGGATTTTCGTGATCTTCTACAAAATTTATAAGTCCGGCAGGAATTGAGCTCGAAGTTACAGCTCCTGCAAAAATCGTCTTTTCGTCAATTAAAGTGTAAAGGCCCATCGGCGACTTTGGGATTTCGAGAGAAAAATGTTTTTCGCCGTTTTCTTCATCAACCTTAAAAAAATTCTTGTCCTTTAAATTGATGTAAGGAAGCTTTTCTTGAATTAAAGCTCCGCGTCTAAAAAATTGATACTGATAAGGCGCCCAATTCCTCTGAATTTCTTTTAGAGCGCGAGATGCTTCTCCTATTGATTCAAAACGAAGCAAAAACGGCTCTGTCAGGGCAACGCTCGCCCAATACGGCAAATCTCCGTTTTTTGCAGATTTAGTTTCTGGTCTGGAATCCACGCAAAAATCAGGACAATAAAGCAAATCGCCAAACCACTGGCAGTTTTTGCTGGCAAAAGTTGAACCCGAAATTGTCGCGGCAGAAAGAATTTTTCCATAATTAAAACGTCTGGAAAGTTCAGAAGCAAGGAGATTTTTACATTCAGGAAACGCAAGAAAAGCAGTTCCTTCTAATTTTGTTATACAAACTGGCATGTGTCACCTTGAGGCATTATTCCATCGAATTTTTCAACCATTTCTTCTTTTTGACGCTGCAAAATATAAGATTGCAACGCTTCAGAATCCAAAGAATGAAGAAAAAGGAATCCAGCTTCGGAAGAACCGTCGTCTTTTTGATTGAACCACTGCGGATGGCACATTAAAACTAGGGCATCTTTGCCAGCGCGAGAAAGCCGAAAATGAATTTCGTAATCATTTTCCATATTGATTGAAACAGGCGCGTCATAATGAATTTTACAGCCACTCAAACTAATATCTTCGAGAGCGCCTGCAACAGGAGAAATCTCAGTACATTCGGCACGTCCAAAATCATTAAAGCGGATATTTTTTCGAAAATTTAAATCCATGTTTGTAAGATTATGAACAATAAAAAAATTAAGGTCAAGGAATGTTTTTTTATAAGCCAAAAATGTTCTTTTTGTAAAAAAAACTTACGCCGGGCTGCAGCAGCGCGAAGCGTTAAAAAAGCGGATTATGAAAATAATTCGCTTTTTTAATGGAGCGAAAAGCGGAACTGCGAAAGACCGGTTTGACAGTTCAATGCCGTCCAAATTTTTATTATTTTTATTCTTTTACGCACAAAACTTTTCGTGTTTCGTCAATTCCAGGACCAACAACGCGCACAAAATAAAGTCCGCGCGCTACTGGTTTTGAGGCGTTGTTTGTTCCGTTCCAGCGGTAATAATGTGTTCCGGAGTCTACGCGTCCGTGATTTAGGCGTTTTACAATGTTTCCGTCGACAGTCATGACAAAAACATTGAGATTTCCGCCTTCCGGCACATTTACCTCCAGCACGGTCTGCTCCCGCGCGTTTACGTTTATCACGTTGTTTAGAATTGTAACACCACCGCGCTGCTGCTTTATGTTTTTTATCTTGAACGACCACAAATCGACAAATGAAAAATTGCCGGCATTTATTTTTTCAAGCGGCATTTTGAGCGCATAAAGAGGAACAAGAGGAGAAGGATTTGCCGAACCGCCTGTAAAATCGTCTGCGTCGTTGTCGAGCAAAATGTCGTTTCCGTCCGCGTCTGTAAATTTGAACAAAAATTGAATCTCGTCTCCGCTATTAAAATCGTAATCTTCGTTTTTGAGAGTGTAATTCCACAAAATTCCGTTGCCGCCGTCCGCACTTTCCGGAAAATTTTCGCTCATAACAGAAGAATTCGGCTGAGTTGCAACTGCCTTTAGCGAAGTTGGAAGCCAAACCCGCCAGTCTGTTCCAAGCAAAAGGTTTATTTTGTCGCTTATCATTTCTGAAGAAAGGGCTGATTTTTTTGAAGGCACGAGTAAAAATCTTCTGTCAGATTCCATTTCGCCGTTTATTTTTATCTGGAGAGTAATATCGCGCTGTTCGAGAAGCGCATCGTAAATTCCTTGTTCCGCCGAAAAATCGTGAACAGTGTAGCCGCTAGAAACAGAAGCCTGGTTTTGGCCGTAAATGCCTTTTTTGTTCCAGTCGTCATTGTCTTTTGAGTCTGCATAGGCATAAAGAACGTCCAGCGCGTTTACTGCAAAATCGCTCAGAGCGTGTCCTGAATTTTCAGTCATGTAGTTTCCTAAAAAGTCGTGGATTTTTGTGTCTGCGACAGCAAGCCCAAGTCCATCTTCAACTTTTTGCGAATTATAACCAACATTTCTGAGCCAAAGGTTTTCTACGTCTAAAAGATTTATTGTTTTTTCGAGGGTGAACAAAAGCGCCGTGTATTCGTCCGAAGAAGAAACATATTCTGCTTTTGTAATTGCGTTTTCTTCGGCGGAACTTCCTGCGGAAGAACCTTTTTTTACCAAAATAAAACTTTCTGCAATCTGCGACAATGCTTCGTTCAACTCCGCTTCGCTCAAATTTTTGAAGAATGTGTTTTCGTTTCCAAAAGCCAGCTGTTTTGAAAAAATCGCATAAATTTTATTTTCGCCAATCGGGGCAAGAGTCATGACAATTGAAGGAGGAGTTACATCGAGAGATGTAAATTTTGTTTTTTGCGTGTATGAACCTGAAAGAAGATTGCCGGCAAGATCCGTTATGTAACTGTCTTGAGGAGCGTAATAAAGTTCAAAAGTTGCCCGAAGAGCGAGTTTTTTGTCTTTCAAAGGAAGACGAATATAAAGTCCGTCGGCTTGAGTTTTTATATGCTGTTCTTTAAAAATATTTCCGTAAACGACAGGAGAAATGTCGGTTTCGCCTTCAAACGAAAATTCTCCTGTTTCGGCTTCGGTTCCAGAATTGTCAGATTTTTTTATTTTGTAAGAGAAATTTGAATTTGCATTTTTAAGAGAGCAAAGCCTTATTCCGCCAAAAGTTTTTGAATTTGCAAAACTGTCGTCCGGACGCGCACCGCCACGATTTTCTGGCAATTTTCCGTCTTCGTTCCAGCCTTTTCTTGTCCGCCACCACGAATTCCATTTTTGAGCCTGAGTTTTGTCGTTGTCGAAAAAATGCACTTCGATAAATTTTAAAGTCGTGTCCGAAGCCGTGTTTGAAGTTCCCAAAATTTCGTACGAATCCTGTTCTTCTCCCAAAGCCCAGCTGTTCCATGAAGTTTCAGACTTTATTACTGGAGCAACAACAGGACAAAGAACGTCCCATTCACCGTAAAGAGAGTCAGTTTTAGAAACGTCTTTTTCTCCGTCTGACGGATAGTTATTTATTGTCAAAACCTGCAGCTTGTGGTTTGTTTCCGTACCTTTTGAATCAATTCTGTTGCCAAAAAGATCGCTTATTGCGGAATTTTCGAGAGAATGAACAATTCCTGTTGGGGTTTCTGCTTTTTGAATGCAACCCGGCCAATAAAGATATTCGCCGTTAAAAGAAGGATTCAGACTGTCGGTAAAACTTACAGTTCCGTTCGTCCACCCGGCAATGCTCAAACGAACGCGATGAGTCTGAATGCTGTCTTCTTCTCCGGCTTTTGTGCTAAAAAGACGGTAAAGCGCATGAGGCGAATCTGAGTCATCTTTCGAAAAAGCGAGCAATTTTCCGTTTTCAATTGAAGCAAAACCATTGACGATAAGCCCGTTGCCATTTTCGTCATGAGTTCCGCTTCCTGTAGTTTTGCCAAAATTTTCGGTTGCACGGATATTAGAATCTCCGCCTTCGCTCCGTAAAATTGTGCCATCGTCAAAAGCAATGTTCACCGCTTCCGAATATCTAAATTCAATAAAATTGTGAGAATCGTAAGACTTTTGCTCCGAGGCTTTTCCGTTCGTGTGAAGCTCCTGTCCAGTGTAAACTGCAATCAAAACAGGACTTGCCCGGTCTTCCGTCAGAGTATACCGCTCTGGCACAGAACCATCTTTGTTTCCAGCTCCGTAATTTTCGCACATTGTGTGTCCGTCAGCAGAAGTAAAAATTCCTTCCAAAAAACTCAAATCCGTCGTTAAATTTTTATGAACGCCTTTTCGGTCTGTAGAATCAACCAGAGATTTTAAAGCCGAACTGCACGCCAAAGTTCCAGTCGCATCTGTATTCCATGAATTTTGACCTTTTAAATAAAAACTGCTCACATCTCCGTCTGCAGCCGTCAATTTTTCTGCACAATCAGAATCAGAATAAACACCTTCGAAATTTTCTGAACCGTTAGAATATTTGAGTCCTGCAATATTTTCTGCAATTTCGCCATTCGAGTTTTCAAGCGGCAAGTCAAATTCAACAAAAATTACATCGTCGTAAACCGAGTATGCTTTTTTAATTTTTGGAACGGCAAACTGAACATTTGAATTCTGCAAACCGTTCTCGCAATTTTGAGAATCCGCTCCTGCCGCAAGCCATCCGCCTTTGACCGTTGTTTTCGTTATTTTTGAATTGAATGCAACCGCATAAGGAATTCCCCATTGATTTTTTGTAACAGTGGAACTTGAATTGAACTGCGGATTTGATGCGGAATTGTCCGGAATTTTTAATTCAAGACCTTCTATATCAAGTCCATTTGCGTAAAAATTTTTTGAAACTTCAAAAATTGCGCCGTTTACAGAAAGCTCCGCCCCGCTTCCGCTTTCTTTATATTTAAAAATTGATGAATCTGTATCGTCCCAAAAATATGCAAACCGCGAATTTTCTTCCGCAGAAAAACGAGAGTCATTTTTAGAATAATTTTTTCCAAAAGCGGCAAAATTGCCAGTTTTGAGAGTTTTTCCGCTTGCAACGGTCAATTTGCCGGAATAAAAGAAAACGTCTTTAGCCTCGAGTTCTGACTTTAATTCAAAAGAATTTTCCAACGAGCCGTCCGAAAAATCTAAAACCAAAGCAGTTTCATTTAATTCAATTCTGCCATTTTTGCACTGCCAGTTTCCAGAAATTCCAGTATTTTCCGAAAGGATTTTTACTCCGCCAGCACAATTAAAAACTTGCTCGCCAGAAGAAATATAATCAGCACAAAAAAGTTCCGCAGAATCCGCAGTCAACGAAAGAGCGCCGGCAACGTCAAAACCAGAAAATACAACGCCAGAAACATTTGCGCCATCAGCCCCGGCCTTTATTTCAAGCCCAGACCGAGCCGTAACCTTCCCAGAATATTTTTGATTTCCAACAGAAAAAACTTTTTGAACAGGCTCTGCGCTCGAAAAAATTGCATTTTCTAAAACAATGATTGCTCCGAGCGGCGTTGTGCTGCCGACATTCCCTGCAACTTCGAGTGTTTTTGTTATTTCTAGTTCTAAAAATCCGTCAATGGAACTTTTGCAAAATGCGCTGGCGTCTATTTTTAATTTTTTATTCTCTGAACTCAAGCCACCTTTTACATAAACTGCTTTTTTGTCCGTCAAAACAGCATCGGAAGCCGCAAAAACGGATTTTTCATAAAACTGACCGCAAACAATTTCTTCAAAAGTTTTTGTTTCCGTCGTCGTCACATCTCCATTCAATTTTACAGGACATTTCGCGTTCAAAGTTTTACATTCTGCGCCGCCAGAAAGAACACAACCGTCAGAATCACCGTTTATCACGGCATTTCCAACCTTAAGCAAAGCGACAGTTCCATTAAAATCATTCTGACCAAAAAAACTTAAATCTCCGCAGTTTTTTATATTCACCTCATCAGAAAAAATATTTTTTTCAGCAAAAACCAAATTTCCGCAGTTTTCAACATTCACCGCGCCCAAAAAAACATTCTCCGCTCCAAAACTAAAATCTCCACTCGTTTCAACAAAGACTTCTTTTAAAACCTTGATTTTCTGTGAAGTTTTACCGCGGCCTGTAATTTTTAAATTTTCGTATTCAAAATAATCAGCGCCGCTTCCATTCCAAACAAAATCCGAAAAATCTCCATAATATTCAACAGTGCTGTCCGAACCGTTGATCATTTTTGCCGAAATTATCTGACCTTCGCCCTTTAACCGCAAAGTTCCGTTATTTGTAAAATTTTCTGCGCAAGTTACACTAAAATTTTGCAAATCAATTGCCGCGTCTTTATTTACAGTAAGACTTTTTAAGTTAACGTCTTTTTCGAGCGTCAAAATATAAGGAGAACTTAAGCTAGAGTTTCCCTTTGCAACGACAATTTCGCTTTTTCCGCCATCAACCGAAGGAAAAACAGAAGCCGAATAATTTCCCTCTTCGTCGTAAGCCCAGTTTGACGAATTTGCCCAGTTTGAGTCAGATTTTCCAAGCCAAAAATATTTGTGCGAAAACCAAGTTTCAGAAGTCGGGCTGTCCGGCACAGAATCTTTGACAGTTTTGTCCGAAGGAATCAATCCGAGAAGTTTTTCTTCCGATGAGCCGACAGAAACTACAGAAACAGACTTATCGATTATTGAATATTTAAAGTTTTCTGAAACCGGATTTTCCGAAAAAACCGCATACCACTTCTCTTCACTAGAAGAATCCAACACAGAAAGAGAAAGAGTAACCGTATTTTCAGAGCTTGAACCTTTCAGCTCCATAGAAGAAAATGATTGATATGAACCATTTTTAAATTTTACAGTTGATGCAAGAGTTTCCGCCTTAATAAAAAACTTTTTGCTAAAAGTATTGTTTCCGTAAAACTCAACAATTCCGCAATTTTCAAGGTTTACAGTATTTTTAAAACTGTTTTTTTCGATAAAAATTAAATTCCCGCAGTTTTTTGCAATTACAAGATTGTCAAAAGTATTTGCCCCCTTAAAAATCAACTCGCTGCAATTTTCAAGGTTTACTTCTCCAGAAAAAACATTGTCTCCATAAATTTCTGCATTTCCGCTCACATAAAGTCCAAAATTTCCGTTCAAGCCGCCGTAAAAAAATGTTTTTCCGCTATTTTTAGTATTAACGCTGATTGTTCCAGAAGAATTAGACAGGCTTACCTTAACAGGAGAAGTTTCGCTTCCAAAAAAAATGCTGCCGGACTCAGAAGAAAGATTCGTCCACCATCCGATTTTTACGCTGTCTTCACTGCCATTAAAATGAATATCGTTTTTCGCAGAAATACTTGAGTTCAAAACTGCATTTGAATTAAAAACAATGTCTTTTGCCGCAGAAACACTTGAGTTCAAAACCGCATTTCCGTTAAAAACCAAATTGTTCACATCTATTACGGAACCGTCAAGTTCAATTTCGCAAGCCGTTGCTGTAGTTCCACCAAAATAAACAGTGCCGTTTCCAGACGCGCTTCCTTTTATGCCGCCTTTAAACGAAATATTGTTTTCTGCCGAAAAAACAATATCGTCCGCAGCCAAAACCACATCTTTACTAAAAGTTAAAGTTCCGCTTGTATAAAAATCGCCAAAAGCAGTAACAGAACCGCTTACTGACAAATTCTTAATTTTTTCGTTATTAGAAGCGCTTACTTTCGAGCCAACAGTCCCCTTAAAAACGCAGTCGCCAGTTATCGAAACATCTTTTTTTGAATCCTTCGAACGGCTTACTAGATTTCCTTCAAAAGTAACTTTAGAGCACTCAATCTTCACATCTGCATTTACAAGAACATTTCCGCCAACAGATAAATTTCCATTTTTAACTTCAATTTCCGCCGCGCTTAAATCAGATTCAAAAACAAGACCTTTTTCTGCAACAATTTTTCCGGCGATTACAGAATCAGTGATTGTAACTTCTGTATCAAATCTCACAGAATCCCCAGCTCCTGGACAAACACTTGAAGCGCTTTCGTTCCCGTTTTCGTCAATAACATTCCAGTTTTTAGCCTCGCCCCAATTTCCGCTCGAAGCGCCGTTCCATTTATAATCCGTTGCCACACAAAAAAAAGTTGCCGCAAGCAAAAACACTGCAACGCTCAAAAACTTTTTAATTCCGCCTAAACCGCAAATTTTTCCGTCAATAAACTGCAAATAAAAATCTTTCTTAAAAAAAACATTATTCATTTTTTCAAATCCAGTTCAAAAAAAGGCAATTTTCCAAAATCCGCCCCCCCCACAAAATTTCAGAAAAACCAAAAATTTAAACTATTCCTTTTAGAAAATCGGCATAAAAAACAAACCAGTTTAGAAAATCACTTTCTTCAAAAAAATAACCCTGCTTTTCTTGCGCTCAATACTCAAAAAAAACAGGGCTCGAAAAATTCAGATTTACGGCAACTAAAAAACAATAACCGAATCTTCTTCGTGAACAGGATATTTATTTGTCCGTCCAGTTTCATCATCAAAAAAATCTTCAACAAATTCGATTTTCAGGGCATTTTCCGCAAGACTTTCATCAAGCGAAATTTCCAAATCAGCAGTCGAAAGCGACGTGTTCCATTTAATTTTCGCAAACTGCTCATAAAGTTCATTCGCTTCAACAAAAGCTTCCCGCCCGGCCTTAATATGAATATACGCCACAGGGTCTTGAGAATGTCCCATCAATCTGACGAGATAAACAGCTTTATAAATTTTTTTACAGATATATCCTGCATCAAACATAACTAAATTATATCACGAAATAATTTTTTTTCATTAAAATGCAAAATTTGGGCGTTACCTGCCTTTGGCAGGCCACTCTGTCCAGGGTTCCCGGCTTTCGCCTGCATTGCTTGCGCAACGCGCAGAGCGCGCCCTTCCCGCCGCTAACGCACAATCGTGCCCACTCGCCTCTTTTAAAGGCTATTTTGCATTCTTTTTGCTAGTTGCCTTTTCCTACGAGACACATCCACTCGGCTTGGGCGCAGAGGGTTTCGCCTACGTAGGCTTTTCCTTCCTGTACAACCATGTTTTTAGTGCAGCGTTTGTTTACTACTTCCATTCTTACGGTGTCGCCTGGACGTACTTGATGCTTAAATTTTACGTTGTTTACTGTCGCAAGGAAGAACAGGCTTCCTTCGTCAAATTTTTTCTGAAGACTCAATGCGGCTCCACCGCCCTGTGCCATTGTTTCTACAAGAATTACCCCAGGAACTACAGGATATTCAGGAAAGTGTCCTTTAAAGAAAAAATCCTCTTCTGTAAATTTGCGTGTACATACACAGCCGTTTTCGTCATAACTTTCGATTGTATCTACAAACAAAAAAGGTTTTCTGTGCGGTAAAAGTGATTCAATATCTGTAAATGCCATTTTTTTTCTCCTATAAAAAGTCAAGATTAAAACTTCAGTTTTAGGATTGACTTTTTATTGCAATTTCGTAGCAAAGTGAGAAATTGCAGTTAATTAGTAAGTTTGCAACGCAAACTTAGAAAGATAAAAACAGACGCCATTTTCGGCTGTTTTTATCTTAACTCCTATAAAAAAAGAGCCTGCATTTTTAGCAGGCATTTTGCTCGCGTGAGCGATTGTAGCGGCGGCTCTGCCGTTGGGAAGCAGCTCGCTGCGTCCAATGGAGCGTCAGCGGAACCGCGAAAAGCGCGACGGCGCAAGCCGGCACGCCCTCTTTTGTAAAAAATCAACCCTAAAATTTTCGCAATAAGCGTTTTTTAGAGTTTTTTTAATTAGTTTGCTCTCTTGAAAACCAAGATTCCGTTGTGTCCGCCAAAACCGAAGTTTCCGCTCATTGCAACTGGAACGTCGATTGAAAGTCCCTTGTTTGGCGTATAGTCAAGGTCGCATCCGCCTTCTACGTCCGGATTGTCAAGGTTGATTGTTGGTGGAATAAAGTTGTCTTCGATTGCTTTTACACAGACAAAAGCTTCGAGCGAGCCTGCGTTTCCAAGACAGTGTCCTGTCATTGATTTTGTCGAAGAAATGTGCAATTTGTATGCAGCGTCGCCAAATGCGTTTTTGAGCATTTTTGTTTCGCCAGCATCGTTCAAGTGTGTTGAAGTTCCGTGGGCGTTGTAGTAAACAACATCTTCCGGTTTTACATGAGCATCTTCGAGAGCAAGAGTCATTGCGCGTGCCCCTTCGATTCCGTTCGGGTTTGGAGCTGTAAGGTGGTAACCATCTGTTGTTGCTCCGTATCCTGCAACTTCTGCATAAATTTTAGCGCCACGTGCTTTTGCATGCTCGTATTCTTCCAAAATAAGGATTGTTGAACCTTCGCCCATAACAAATCCATCACGGTCTTTGTCGAACGGACGGCTTGCTTTTGAAGGATTGTCTGTCCATTTTGAAGAAAGTGCCTGCAAAACGCCAAAACTCAAGTTTGTAAATCCGTTGATTGCAGATTCTGTTCCGCCGGCAAGAGCAACATCCACACGTCCTGCACGAATCTGATCAAGAGCATAGCCAATCGCATCTGTTCCAGAAGCACAGGCGGTACAAACAGTGTGAGCCGGACCGTGAATGTTGTTTACGATACAAATATTTCCTGCAGCTTCGTTTGGAATAAGCTCAGGAATTGTCATTGGAGGAGTGCGTGTAAAGTTTGAGCTAAAATATGATTTGAATCCGGCTTCTGTAACTTCAAAACCACCGATTCCAACGCCAAGATAAACACCAGCCTTGTCAAGCACAGCCTCGTTTCCAGAAAGTTTTGCATCGTCAAGAGCCATTTTACTAGCAGCAACAGCAAACTGTGTAAAGCGTGCCATTTTGCGAGCTTCTTTTGCATCCATATAATCGCTGGCTTTAAAATCTTTTACTTCAGCGTCGTATTTTACTTTAAAAGGAGTTGCATCATATCCGGCAATTGGAGCAACCCCGCTTTTTCCTGCCTTGAGGGCAGCCCAAGTTTCGTCAGCAGAATTTCCGACTGGACTTACACAACCAAGTCCTGTAACAACAATTTTTCTCATCTTTTTCTCCTTATAAAACTCCGCGTTAGCGGCAAGCTACAGATGGCGAGAATCACAGTTTGTAAAAGCAACGCTTGAGCAAACTGTAATGATAAAAATTACACGGATGTAATTTTTATCATGCCTCCTATAGAAAAATCCAGTTTGCCACGCAAAACTGTTTAAAATAATAAACCAGCAAAATTTCAAGCTGATTTTAACTTTCTTTTAATTTACTATGACAAAATATCAGTTTTTGTCATTTTAAGCAAGTGTTTTTTTCATTGCTAAACTATCAAATAACAAGCAGACAATTCAAAATAAAGACTATAAAATAGAAAAAAATGAACGCTAAATTATTTCTTAAAATAATCGCATTAAATGCAGTTCTTGCAGGCTGTGCTTCAAGCAGCGGCGAATACTCACCTTATGTCATGCCTTACGCCACATCAGAAGAACTCGAAAAAAGACAAAGTCCTGTCCCGCTCATTCCAGCCGACAGTTCTGGAAACATCGATTTTAATCTCCAGTATCCGTCAGGAACTAAAGACGGCGGCATGATAACCGCATCTCTCGCCCAAAACTCAAATTTCAAAAACAAATATTTTTCAAAATACACGGACAAAAACAACACAGATTGGATAAGAATTTCACTCGATGCCTCCGATCAGGGAAAATCTCCAAACGGTTCTTCAGTCCGCGTAGAACTTGCCCAAAAAACAAAATGGGCGCTTAAAGGAACTCATTCTTTCACCTACACTTTTTTCGGAAACTGCTCCAACGCCTCAGAAGCAAAATTTACTGTCGGGCAGTTTTTGGCAAGCAAACTCCCAAATGCAAACGGAAAAGCAACAGACCGTCCGCTCTGCCGAATCGAAGCAGAACAAGGAAAAATCGTTGCAAAGATCCGAAATTATTACGAAGCAGATAAAGTAGACGAAATAAACGGTGATCCAATAAAAATTGAGCTTGGTGCTTGGATTCCTTCAAAAGAGACTACAATCAAAATTCAAACAGAAGACAAAAAACTCACAATTTTCCGCGATGGAGAAAAAAAAGAAAGCATAACCTTTTCAGAAATAGTCCTCTCCGATGAACGCAATTATTTTAAAGCGGGAATATACTATCAGAACAAAGATTCTCCGCAAATTTTTACAGAAATATTCCTGAAAAAATTAAAAATAGAATAAAAAAACGCGCCATAAAGGCGCGCAAGCAAGAAATATACGGCAAAAACAAGTCTTTGTCAGCGTAAAATTTTACGCGCCCATTCCACCGTCAACACCAATAACTTGTGCTGTCACATAAGAACTCAAGTCGCTCGCAAGGTAAAGAGCGGTATTTGCAACATCTTCCGGAGTTCCAGGTCGTTTGAGAGGAATTTTTTCAATCATAGCCTGTTTCAATTCCTCTTTAAGAACATTAGTCATATCAGTTTCGATAAAACCAGGAGCAATGCAGTTTACACGAACACCGCGGCCTCCAACTTCTGCAGCCAGAGATTTAGAATAAGCAATAAGACCGCCTTTAGAAGCAGCGTAGTTAACCTGACCGCCGTTTCCATGAACTCCGACAATCGAAGACATATTGATAATTGAACCAGAACGTTTTCTGATCATATCGTTAGAAACAATCTGACAGATTAAGAAAGCAGCCGTAAGGTTGACTCTCAAAACATCGTCCCAATCAGCTTTTTTCATTCTGAACGAAAGACCATCGCGCGTAATTCCAGCGTTGTTTACAAGAACATCAAAACCGCCGGCTTCTGCAAGAGCGGCTTTTACAACTTCTGTCACCTGCTCAGCATTGCCTACATCAGCATAAATTTCGTGAAAAGCCACACCGTTTTCTTTTGCAAGAGCTTCGATTTCTGCTTTTCCGGCACTTTCTTTAGAACAAAGTCCCCAAACTTCACAACCGTTTTTAATAAAAGATTCAACAATTCCACGGCCAATTCCACGGCTAGAACCAGTCACAAGAGCCTTTTTATTCTGAAGCAACATACTTCCTCCCAAATTTATTAAAGTGCTGCCAAAACTTCAGCAGTATTTACAGCAACAGCAGGCAAAGTCGCACCAAATTCAGTCTGTCCCCAAAGACCAGACAAAACTTTTCCAGGACCAACTTCAAGAACAGCCCACTCACTTCCATCTTCCTTAATCAAATCAGCAAGAACTTTTTCTTCGTCAGTCCAGCGAACCGGATTAGTAAGATGCTCAACCGCACTTGCCTTTGCAGGCGCGCCTTCTGTAACTTTTTTTCCTGTCACATTAGAAAAAAGCGTAATTTTTGGATCTGCAAACGTAAAAGGTTCAAGCGCCACCTTAAAATTATCAGCAGCTCTCTGCATAAGCGGCGAGTGGAAAGGACCAGCAACAGCAAGACGTACAACACGACGCGCCCCGCAAGCCTTCGCCGCTTCTTCTACCTTAGCAAGCCCGTCGGCAGTTCCTGCAACTACAGTCTGTTTTACAGAATTCAAATTTGCGGCATAAGCGCCATCGATTCCGGCAGCGATTTCTTCAACTTTTTCTGGCGGCAAACCAAGAACAGCGCTCATTCCAGGCGCATTTCCAGCATTCTCTTCAGCAATCTGTTCACAGACAGTCTGCATTATCGAACCACGCTGGCATACAATTTTGATAACATCTTCAAAAGACAAAATTCCGGCGGCATAAAGAGCAGGAAATTCTCCGAGCGAAAATCCCATCGCAGCAGAAGGCTCAATTCCCTTTGTTTTAAGAGCGGCCATTATCGCAATACTTGCCGTAGTAATCGCAAGCTGACTGTTATCCGAGCGGTTAAGCTCTTCCTGAGGAGTATCCCACAAAAGTTTTGCAACATCTTTTCCAGCAATCTTAGAAGCTTCGTCAACAACCTTTTGCGCTTCCGGATATGCTTCACAAATATCCTTAATCATTCCCTGTGCCTGAGCACCCTGTCCAGGAAACAAAAATGCATATTTCTTTGCCATAGTTTTCTCCCATAAAAATAAAAAAATTGAGTTTGACAAAAATCAACAAAATGTCATTTTGCACAGTTTATAAAATTCTTCAGGAATATGCAAGGGCGTTACGGCTGCGCCGTCGCTACGACCGCCCCTCCGCATTCGCTCCGTCCCTTCCGGGGACAGCTGACGCTGGGACTATCATCGCTAACGCAATTTTTGAATTATTTTGTATTTTTTAGAACATCGACAGTATGGCTAGAAGCACCGAGCAATTCAATCCGTTCTGCATTTGCCAGCTGATATTTTACAAAAAGCTCAAATGTTTCTTCGTCCATTGCATTTAATTCCCGGCGCATATAGTCAGAAGGACCGTCCGCCGCAATAATTTTTATGCGTTCAAGACCAGCTATTTTATTCAATTCATTTATATCATCAAGCCGAAGGTAACTGTAAAGCTCTTTTTCGCTGCTTACGGTTTTAAAATCTTCTGTCACGCTGCCGTTTTCAAAACACTCTTTTATTTTGTTTTTCTTAAAGCAGTATTCGATTATACTGTAATCGTTCATAACATAGGCAACAAGAATAAAACCGCCTTTTTTTGTTACTCGCTTAGCCTGTTCAAAAACCTTAATTCTTTCTTCTTTCGTGTGCAAATGATACATCGGCCCAAAAATCAAGGCTATGTCAAAAAAATCCGCATCCAGAAAACTCAAGTCAAGGGCATTTCCCGGCCAGATATGAACTCCAGTCTGATGCTTTGACTCAATTACCTTCCGATTTCGTTCAACAAGCTCAACCGCCGTAACAAAATGACCTTCTTGAGCTAAAGCCACAGAATAGCGTCCGGTTCCAGCTCCAACATCAAGAATTTTAAGATTTTTCCGTTCGCCTATGCACTCGTGAATATATTTTTGAGCAACTGTATATTCTACAATTCCATGCCGTGTCGAAAGGCGATGCTCTTCGTTAAATTTATTGTAATAAGTTTCAAGCAAAGTCATAAATCAAACCGCAACTGAAAATTCAGGAACATCATCCGCGCTAATCGGCTTGCTGAACAAATATCCTTGAATAAAATCACAATTCATAGAACAGAGCTTGTCATACTGCCATTTGTGCTCAA